>NZ_JAUBTO010000006.1:54738-128686 GCF_036702495.1 Microcoleus sp. C2D2
CAATGCCAACGCGCTTCCGACCTTGCTGAATAACAGGGTATGCATATGTTTTTAAAGTATGGCAGGCAGGCTTTGGAGATATCAAGAGGACTATTGCAATCACCCGCTTTTGCTTTGAGACTGTGTTTGCATAGCTCCTAGTATTTGAGACTGAATAGTTGAAAATTCAGATTGTGCCGAAGGCCTGAAGTAGCCCAAAAAATAAAGAAGCCGGAAGATTGCAGGCAATGCCAACGCGCTTCCGACCTTGCTGAATAACAGGGTATGCATATGTTTTTAAAGTATGGCAGGCAGGCTTTGGACATATCAAGAGGACTATTGCAATCACCCACTTTTGCTTTTAGGCTGTGTTTGCAAAGCTCCTAGTATTTTAAACTAAAAATTTGAAAATTCAGAGGGTGCGATCGCTACAGGTTAAGGATTATAGCTATTTATCTGTAGCGGGTGCTACAAAAAAGGGTGGCATTGGCGGACGATCGCACATTCTCCCTAAATTGTTGGCACTCAAAGCTGAAAGTTCGATCGCCCGCTGCAACTGCTGCGACTTTAAACCCCAGTAGCAACAGGTTCACGCTTGTGCTGCGGCGTCCGCCGCCCCAGCAGGGCCATCCGCACGCCGCCTGCTGGCCCTAAAGTCACCCCTCGGCGTTTGGCCTGTACGGGCTTTTTCTCGGTCAATACGAGGTCGAAATCCCGCAAAATGGTTGCCAGCACCAGTTTCATCTCCAACTGCGCCAGCGCCAAGCCGATACAGCGGCGGCTGCCACCTCCAAAGGGCAAATACTCATAAGGCGAGAATTGCCTCTCCAAAAACCGTTCCGGTTTAAATTGCAGGGGTTCTGGATACAAATCCTCCCGTCTGTGGGTCAAATAAATCGAGCCGACGACAACCGTGCCCGGTTCGAGTTGATGTCCCATCAGTTCCACGGGCGTGAGAACTTCTCGCGCAAACGTCAGCATTCCCACCGGGTAAATTCGCAGCGTCTCCTGACAAACAGCACTCAGATAAGGCAAGCGGAAAATCTCCATCGGGTCGGGATTTTCCCCCAAACTGTCTAATTCTTGCAGCAACTTCTGGCGCACCGAGGGCAAACTGTGAATCCAGTAAAATGCCCAAGCTAGGGCCGTTGCTGTGGTTTCGTGGCCTGCAACCAGCAGCGTCATCAACTCGTCGCGCAATTCGACCTTCGTCATCGGTTGCCCGTTTTCGTCGCGGGCGGCCATCATTAAGCTGAGAATGTCGGTGCGGTTGGCATCAGGTTGCAGTCTGCGTTCTTCAATTTCGGCATAGATCAGATCGTTAACTTTCCCCTGCCGCTGTTTCATGCGTCCCCAAGGACTCCAAGAGCCCCAATCTTGCTGCATCGACTTCAGAAACAGTATGCTCGATCGCAACGGAGAACCAGTCATATCCACGAATGAGGCAAGTAGTGGTCTGAGTGCTTGTAACCGCGGCCCGTCATCGAGCCCGAAGACAGCTTGCAGGATTACCCGCATGGTGACTTCCTGCATGGCGCTGCGGGCCACAAAAGGTCGATCGACCGACCACTTGCTGGCAACATCTTGAGCGATATCGCAAATTAGTTGGCCGTAATTCCGCATCCGTTCCCCGTGAAAAGGTGGCATCAATAATTGGCGCTCACGTTTGTGCCTTTCTCCTGAGAGGAGAAACATGGATTGTTCTCCCACGAGCGGTTTGAGAATACTATTCAGGCTGCCTGGAGCGTGAAATGCGTTGCTGTTGAGCATCTCCTGGATAGCTTGGGGGTGGTCGATCATCACAAATGGTTCCCCGTTGGTCACTTTAGCTGTGAAAATGTCGCCGTATTGCTTGGCACATTTATCCATGTATGTCAGGGGATCGCCGATCCATTGAATTAGCTGCACAAAGGGTGGAGCTTTGGGACCGTTAGGTAGTGTCATAGGAATTACCGGGGTTTTGGTCGCAGGACTTAGCAGCATCAACAAATCTCAAAGGGTTTGAAGGTTTATTCAATCCCTCCCAACCCTTTTTTTTAAGGGGAGAAGTGCGTCAGTCCCATCTCCAATAATTTTAATAGCTTATTCTTTAACCGTGTTCAAAATGTCCTCTCCCAGCTCTGTAAAACGCACAGTTTTGATTTTCCAAGGAGCATAACTGGTTAAAGTTTGGCGCACGCCCCCGAACAAACCTAACATCTGACAACTCGACAGATTTTGCAATTTCTGCCGGAAATTTCCGGAAGCTCGCAGATCCACGGTAGCTATTCCGAGGTTGCGATCGATCCTGAGGCGATAACCAACCAAACCAAGACTATCGAAAATCTGCTGCTTTAACACTTCATTAACGGCCAATGACATTAACTGGTTGTCTGGGCCTGTAACTGTTTCCGGCTTCAGATTTTGACACAGATTGTCTACCTTATAAACTGTAACGGTGACAGCCTTTTCCGATCCTGCGGAACTACCTAAAACTGAGGCAACAGAGTGAGAGGGCTGGGGTGCTTGAGTCGATCGATCGTCAATTTGATTTCCCGTTAGCTGTAGGTGTGGGAACTGACGGGTTCTTGCTGGGGTTTTGCTCGGGTTTTCTGCTGAGTTAGCTGCATCTGAGCTAGAACAACTGCTAGCGCCGAGCAGAATTAATCCAGTTGCTAAATACCCCAACTGTTTGCAGATACGGTTCATACTTTTTAATACTCTACTAAAGCTCAGTGTATGGAGGGGAAATTTTGGTAGGTAGAAAGCACTTAATCCCTGATTACACTCACTTAGAAGTATTTCTGGCAGTACGGAGAAGAAAACAAGTGAAGAGTTCTTGTTAATACTTTTATTTTAGTGTTAGATAACGTAAGAGGGGTATTACCCTTCAAGTATCCCACCCTGCGGTGCCGTATGTCAGCAGATCCAGCTCTCGACCGAGTTCGCAAGTGATATCAAATACCTTGTCAGTTGTGTGATGTACGGTTGCAACTCGATTCATCCCAAGGTCTGAGGTGAAAAGCCTCTTTCCAGTTGGCGAAAGCCTGAGTTTGATTAGTAGTAATCAGGACAGAATTCAGACTTGCCCGCGCATTTTAAGCTCGCCTTCGCAGCGCATTCCCTGTAACGGGGCCGAAAGCGCAGTTATAGCGAATGTGCAAGTCCCGAACAATATCAGGACTTACGCATCAAGACCAAAGAAACCGGATTTTTTAACCAGGGCTAACGGCTGCAACGAAGTGTTTTCGTAAAAAACCCGGTTTCTGGGCAAGTCGCGAACCAAATAATTCCGAAGTCAGCGGATCTGTAATAGGACTAAGGCCAACTGGCACACTCGAATCGACTTGTAGGGTGCTCTACTACTTTGATTATGAACGGATTATCAATGGTTTTGGATTGTAGAGCACCTTACTAATTGTGACACTTGCGTCCAGGACTGTTTAATGAACTGGCGCTTCAAGGGTGTTATCGCAGGATTTGGGAATTTTTGTGTCAAATCCCATCAAAAAGAGTCAGAACATCATGAAACAGCAATTATGGACAAAAGTTTTGGCGGCAACAGCTTGCGCCCTCAGCGGGCTGACGGTTGCTTTTCAACCGAGTTACGCTCAGCGATTACCGGGGGAAAGTGGATTTAGGTGCAGCACCTCGACCGGTGCGCCGGTGACGGTGTACCTAAATTCTCAAGGTGCCGTAGAGCCTTGGATTGAGTGGACTTCCCATTATTTCTCCGGTTCTGGCTACGATCCGGCAACTCGGTGTCAATTAGTAAGTCAACGCCTCGAAACCTATCGCCGCCAACGGGTACTCAAGTATATTACAGCAGGTCAGATGAACGGTCAAAATGTCATTTGCACGGCGAATCAAGTCAATGGGCGGTGTCAAAATTTGATTTATACCCTCAGACCCGGTCAAGACCCGATCGGCTCTTTGTATAATTTGTTGGCTTGGCGCCAAGGATATGTCGGGATGCCGTCTTTTGATGAAAGCAGTAAAATTCCTTACATTGATGTCAGGGGAAAGCTAGAGGAAAACACTGCCGATGAGGCGCAACTGCCCCCTTTTTTCCCGCTGTCGGGACTGCCTTAAAGATTGGTAAATTTTCAATCCCATCGCCACTTCCGGGGGTTGATGTGGAAAACTTGGCGCGTCAAACAACGGTACGCATGGAGACGGCGAAATCTTCGGGTTCCGGGACGATCGTCCGGCGGCAGGGGCAAACCTATACGGTGCTGACTAATTGGCACGTTGTGGCGATCGTCCGGGGCGATCGGACAATTGTCACCGGCGACGGCCTCCTCCACCGACGGCTGGGAGTTCCGAGGCGGCTGGACGGTACCGATCTGGCGATCGTTCAGTTTCTGTGCGCGATCGAGTATAAAGTAGCACCGATTAGCCCCGAGCCGGCAGCGGTGGGAGAGCCGCTGCGATCGGCCCGATTCCCTGCAGGTGCACAGGTGTGGGCTGTAGCGCGGGGGTTCGTAGAACTGCTGCTGCGCAAATCTTTGCCTCAAGGTTATCAGGAAATTGGGTTAAAAACCCCTTCTTCAGTGGCCGGCTTTAATTGTAAAGCTTTGATAACTCGCCGAACATTCTATGCTGGAGTGTGTAGTATAAGGTGGGAGGTAAAACCATGCTAGTTTTCGAGTTCAAGGCCTACGGAAAATCAAATCAGTTCAACGCAGTAGACGAAGCAATTCGTACCGCAAAAATTGTCCGCAATAGCTGTATAAGGTATTGGATGGACAACAAAAAGGTGGGTAAAAACGATTTGAATAAATACTGTGCTGTACTGGCTCGTAATTTCCCCTTTGCTGAAGAGCTCAACTCAATGGCAAGACAAGCGAGTGCAGAACGAGCATGGTCTTCTATCTCCCGATTCTACGATAACTGCAAGAAGAGTATTCCTGGCAAGAAAGGGTATCCACAATTTCAGAAAGATTGCCGCTCTGTTGAGTACAAAACAACTGGATGGAAGCTTGCCGACGATCTCAAATCAATCAATTTTACTGACAAGAAAGGGATTGGGCGGTTAAAACTAAAGGGTACACGCGATCTACATTTTTATCAAATCAGCCAAATAAAACGGGTGAGATTGGTAAAAAGTGCCGATGGCGTGTACGTCCAATTTTGTGTGGATGTCGATAGAAAAGAAAACACAGAACCCTCTGGCAACACTATCGGATTAGACGTGGGACTGAAAGAGTATTACACCGATTCAAACGGAACTACGGTTGAAAACCCTAGATTCCCGATCAAAGGTGAAAAAATTCTCAAGCGTTCAGGGCGTCGTGTATCCAGGAAGGTAAAAGGTTCAAAGAACAGGAATAAAGCTCGGCAGATTCTGGGTAAACGCCATCTCAAAATAAGTAGGCAGCGTAAAGACCATGCTGTGAAATTAGCACGGTGCGTAATCTCATCAAACGATGTAGTCGCTGTGCGTTGATTTGAGGATTAAAAACATGGTAAAGAATCATTGTTTAGCTAAGTCCATTAATGACGCATCTTGGTATCAATTCCGTGTAGGGCTTGAATACTTCGCAAAAGTATTTAAAAAGATCACCGTTGCGGTAAACCCGCAATATACCAGCCAAGAATGCTCTAGCTGCGGTGTAATTGTAAAGAAAACGCTATCTACTAGAACGCACGTCTGCAAATGTGGGTGTGTAATGGATAGAGATGAAAACGCCGCTAGAAATATCCTCTCCTGAGAGGATTGGGTACGGTAGGGCATACCGGAACTTTTGCGCTTGACGCAAGCAACGCTTTAGGAGACTCAATCTCTACTTTGGCTGGAGAAATCCTGCCTCAGCAAATTGGCTCGTAGATTAAAGAATCCTCGTGCGTTTACGCCGGGGAGTGTCAAGCTTTTGAAGATGCAACTGAACCCACAGCAGAATTGTTAGAGAAGATGGTTAAATCCACTTGGGGAATTCCTATCAGCATATATTTGCAATTCGTCTCGTCTCATCTAGGGAGTTAGCGATGTATTCGTCGGGTTTGCGGTTTGACGCGCTGACAATAATCTTGACCGGTGCAGTAACGGTGGCTGCAGTTGTCGGCCAACAATATGCTGCTTGTGCCAAAACAGCCCAAGAAATTGCCCAGCTAGCGATATTAACAACGGTGGAAGTCAACAATACGCTGGGTTTTTCTGCTAGTGGCTCTGGAGTAATTATTGCTAAACAGGGGAATATTTACACTGTTCTGACGACGAATCACGTAGTGGCAAGCCTCGCCCAAGAATACAGCATTCGCACTCATTTAGAAAAAAATTATAGAGCAATCAGAATACAGCGCCTCCCGAAAAATGACAGGGATATAGACTTGGCATTGGTACAGTTTCAGAGCCGAGAACAGTATCCCGTAGCCCCAATGGGCGAGTCGGAACGTGCTGTTGTCGGTTCTAGTATTTACGTTGCTGGCTATCCGCTGCCCATCGCGTTTGGATCGGAAAGAAAACTCGAGTTTACTGGTGGTATAGTCTCTTCTCGCCTCGATCGCACATCATCGGGGTACGGACTGCGCTATCAAGCTGTGACCAGGCGCGGTATGAGCGGGGGGCCTGTATTTGATGCTGATGGCAGAGTTGTGGGAATTCACGGCCAGGGAGATACTGTCGGCACAGTGAAGAGCCAGTGGAACGGTCAGATGGAGGAGATTAAAACCGGGTTGAATTCAGCAATCCCGATCGATGCTTTTACGGCGTTGCTATCACAAACCAAGCCTAGCGGGTTTGATATTCTCAGCAATATTTCTATCAGCCGCGCCTCTAGCCAAAGCCAACCGAACCTCGGTCAGGGAGGCTTTGTGTGCGATACCTCCACGGGCGAGCCGGTGACTGTGTATCAAAATCCCCAAGGGTTCAGAGAGCCTTGGATTCGCTGGAATTCTAATTTCTTTTCTAGTTCTGGCTACGATCCTCTGACTCGCTGCCAACAAGTGAGTCAGCGCCTGGAAAATTACAACCGCAACCGACAGCTAAATTATGTCACTGTCGGTGTGGTAAATAACCAGAAAGTGATTTGCACGAGCAACCGCGTTAACGGGCCCTGCGAAGGTTTGATCTACACGCTCCGTCGCGATCAAGATCCTGCTCCTGCACTCAGCAGTTTTTTTGTTTGGCTGGGGAATCAAAAGGCTAGACCTTCTCTTTTTGAAAGCAGCACTGCGATTTATATTAATGTCGGAGAACGGCTGGGGTTAGAGATTAGCGAACCCTAATTGGTACTCAGCAATGATTTTTTTTCCGGCTCGATCGCCCTGATTTGTTTCTGGAAAAGTGGGGCGCTCTCAGCTTAAATTTTGAGATATTTTATTTATTTATCATTCGATATATTAGAAATGATGATTTTTTGCAACAAGGAAGCTATAAAATTACTGTTACATTAATCCAATCTAAATTTTTCAGGTATAAAGCATGACTGCAACTACGCCGAAGGCAACGTCAGCAATTCCGAGTTTTTGCGAAGGAATCCAGTATTTCTCCGAGAGTGTGCCGGGTTTTGAGACTTACGGGAAAGCACCTGCGATCGCCGAGGGGAGCAAGTCGATCGCCGATCCTGCCGATCCCGTCGCCGTTTTTCAAACGATGCTGGGAGCAGATGCCCTGCGCTACCTGACGCTGCAAGTTACCGCCAGCAAGGCATCGGGACATCCGGGGGGTTTTGCTAGCCAAGCTGAGGCTTATGCCGCTTTGGTGATGCTCGGACACAAGAACATTGTCACCGAAGTCGGCCATCACGCGCCGGGATTTTACAGCGCCATGTTTCTCGATCGATCTTTGGAGGATATGGGAATTGTTAACGTGCAGCAAGTGCGCGATAAATTCCGAGAAAAAGACGGTTTGTTAGGACATCTTTCCGGTTTCATTCCCGGCCTTTTAGCACCGGCCGGTCCCCTCGGACAAGGGCAGCATTTCGCAATGGCTGGAGCGCTTTTGCACCGCGAAAAACTGTTTGCTTTCACAATGGGCGACGGCGGCATGGGCGAACCCTATCCGATGAGCAGCATGGCGCATTTCCACACTGCTTATCCCAGCGTTACTAACTTTTTGCCTGTGTTGGTTTGGAACGGATATTCTCAGGAACATCACAGCATGGTTTCGACTAAAACTAATGCTGAAATGATTGCTTATTGGCAAGGCAACGGTTTTGAAGAAGTTATCTTAGTTGATGCTAAGAAATTTGACGATAAAAATCAACCGGAAGATTATGTTGACAGCACTGCTTTTTCGCTCGAACAGCGCATGGCATTTACCAAAGCTGTTTTACAAGGAGTTGACAAAGCGGCAAAATCTGCTCTCGGCGGCAAATTAACTGTGTTTATTATCAAACAGTTGAAAGGTGCCGGCGTCCACGCGCGCGGAGCAAAATCTCACAACCTTTATCCGAAAGATACGCTGGATGCTCCGCACATTATCAGTGCTTTAAAAGAGCGCGCTTTGACTGCTGCTGCTTGGGAGTTGGTGCGGACAAATTGCGAGCGTGCGGGCGGCGGGCCGGCGGCGAAAACAGTTGTTACTGAGTTTACATTGCCGCTGGCAGATTTAGGCGAATTGCCTTTAGAAGAATTTGCAGTTGGGGGAGAACCGAAGATTTCGACAACAGCAATGGGGGTTTTGGTAGGGAAAGTTGGCGAGCGCGATCGTACTTTTCTTGTCACTAATGCTGACGGCAACGAAGCATCGGCAATTGCCAATATCAACCAAGCTCTCAAAATTATTCACCCGACGACAGATGACCTGTACAATCAATCGCCAAACGGTCAAGTTTACGAACCTTTGAGCGAAGATGCTTGCGCAGGTTTAGCCGTAGGTTTATCGCTATTCGGAGCGCGGAGTTTGTGGTGTTCCTACGAATCTTTTGCCATCAACGGTTTACCAATTTGGCAAACTGTAACCCAAGCAATGGCAGAATTGCGCCGTCCAACTCCGGCAACTGTCACCTTATTTACAGCGGGTGCATTGGAACAAGGCCGCAACGGTTGGACGCACCAGCGGCCGGAAATTGAGGCTTATTTTGCGGCGATGATGCGGAACGGAAATGTATTTCCTTTGTTTCCACCGGATGCTAACAGCATTCAAGCTTGTTACGAGTGGGCTTTGACTGCTAAAAATAAGGGAGTTGTGATTACTGCAAGCAAGTCGCCGCTGCCAATTCGCACTACTTTTGAACAGACTCGCCAAGGTTTGCAAGACGGTGCAATAGTTCTGCACGAAGTCGATTCCCCGCAAGCTGCCCACAATCAAGGGGGGAGCAAGAAAGTGGTGTTTGCAGTTGTCGGCGACATGACGTTAATGCCAGTGTTTGAAGCGGCGGCATTTTTGGAAACAGAAGGGATTGGAGTGCGGATTGTTTCTGTTGTGAATCCCCGGCGTTTGTATCGTGCTAGCGATGTTGCTTGGGATACTTGTTCGGAAGCTGACGGCGGCTTTTTGAGCGATGAGAAATTTGCCGAATTGTTTGGCGGAGATGCCTTGATTGGCGTGACAGGCGGTGCTTCTGGGATGTTGGAACCTGTGATGCTCCGCAGCAATTGCCAGCGGGATACTTTCGCTTGGAAGCGGGGGGAAACTACTGCTAGTGCTGGTCAGTTGATGGCGTTTAATGGGTTGACTGCTGAGGCGTTGACTAAAAGGGCGATCGAGCTAGTTCATTAAGTTAGAATGTGAGTGAATGCCCCTGCCTGGTTTGTGCTGGGTAGGGGCTAGTAATATTTAAAATAGGATGGTGATACCTATGACAGCAAAAATTTTAGAAGAAATAGGTACGCTTGCAGAACAGCGATTGATTCTCCCCGCTTATTATACTTGGGAGCAATTTGAGGCTCTCGAATCTTTGATGGCCGACTCGCCGGGTTTGCGGATAACTTATCTTGATGGGTGGATCGAGTTTATGACACTGGGTGAAGCACATGAGACAATCAGTTGTATTCTTAATTTTTTGCTACAACTCTACTTTTGTGAAATGGGAATTGAATATATTCCTGTAGGGAGTGCGACTCGCAGAGACCGGGCAAGAGATGTATCATTTGAACCTGACGAGTCTTATTATATAGGTTCAAGAAAAGAGCATCCCGATTTAGCCGTGGAAGTAACGATGACTAGCGGTAGCACAAATAAACTAGCTAAATATCTGCGACTTCGCATTCCTGAAGTCTGGTTTTGGGAAAATAATCGGCTTTCTGTTTATGGGCTACGCGAGGATAATTATGAGCAAATTTCAAGCAGTGAGTTGCTGCCGGAATTGGATTTAGCATTGTTGGTACGCTGCGTTTTAATGCCTTCAAGGATTGATGCAAGGACAGAGTTTCTTAATGGGGTTCGGCAAGTGGGTTGAATGCTGAGGAGTTGGTAAAAAGTGCGATCGTCTACGAGGGCTTCGCTAAGGACTTGATTGGTTAAGGTAAAATGTGACCGACAACCATTGGCTCTCACAAACAACCTTTGCGCGCTCGGCTCCAACGATTGGTTAGACTTGTAGGTGTAAAGTTACTAAATTATTGCTCTCTCTCTTCTCTTAATCTGCGTGAATCTGCGTCAATCCATTGTCATCTGCGGTTAAAAATTTCTCTTTTTTTAACCGCAGATGAGGGCAGATTAACACAGATTAACGCAGATGAATTAGATCGAATCCGGTGGCAGGATTCGTGATTTTTGACTGTTGACTAGATTTGACGCCCGACGATGCTACCGGATTTGATCTGATACGATTCTAGAGCTATAGGTGCAGTTTTAACCTAATGCTGAGGGGATAATTTATTCTGAAGTTTTTCCTGGTTGGCTGTTAAATAAGTTTGCTTTGTTGGCTGGGAATGTAGCGAGTGCTAGAGGTTGTGCTGCGACGGGATATCAATATTGTGTGAAATATCTGTCTTAATTTTATTGCTTTTTTCCCCGCAAGCCATCAACCAAAAACTCATCATCGATCGATCGCCTGCAGCTACAAACTTATCCCGCGAAACCAGATAGCTTTCTATTTCCGACTCTGAAATCAACCCCTGTTTGACCATTTGCAAAATGGGCCCGGAGTCAAGCAAAGGTTGAAACGCTTCAATTCCGATGATATCGCTGTGGCTGACAACCGCTTCTAAATCAACGCTAACAAACCCAGCTTCTTTGAGAATGCGGCACAGATTTCGCCCGACGCATAAATTGCCGCCCCGCGATGCCATTACCTGCTTGAATTTCTCCCTGACAATCTCGACTGACCAAGGTGGATTTGTCAGCCAAAACAGATCCGCGTCGCTATCAATAATCACCAGTTTTCCGCCCGGTTTCAAGATGCGGAATATTTCTCTAGCTGCTGCGACGGGCTCTGGGAGGTGAACGAACAGCAAACGGGCGATCGCAAAATCGAAAGTGTTAGCCGCCAAACCAGTATCCGCAACCGATGCTTGGATGCGCTCTACTCGATCGCCGCCTTTGTCCTGCAAATATGCTACTGCTTTTTCGTGCAGTACCGGGTCAATTTCTACCGCTGTTACCGAACTGTTTGGCAGCAATTCTAACAGTTTTTCGGTGAAAAATCCCGGCCCGCTACCCGCTTCCAAAACATTCATCCCGTCGGCTAAACCGAACCACTTTAAAGTGCGCGCTTCCTTTTCCCAACTGAGGAGAACTTGAGCTTTTAACCGCTGAATTT
Organism: Microcoleus sp. C2D2; assembly: GCF_036702495.1. Lineage (NCBI taxonomy): Bacteria > Bacillati > Cyanobacteriota > Cyanophyceae > Oscillatoriales > Microcoleaceae > Microcoleus > Microcoleus sp. C2D2. The sequence continues at coordinate 66,345 of NZ_JAUBTO010000006.1, forward strand.
CTGCGTCAAGTTCCAGATTGTACGTGCTGGCTTGATACGAACCTTCTGCTGCCATAAAATCATCTTTCTTCTTGCTTGGACACCTAGATTATAAGAGAACTGCGCTTTAGCGCAATTCTCGTTGCGGATATCCACAACCGCAGTTGGCGGACAGATGCAGGACGGGAGCCAGGTAATTCCTCTATTGTAAGAAGATGACGGAGACGATTTTAGATTGGGGATTTGGGATTTTGAATGAGAATTTCAGCGGTTTAAAGCCCCTAGTTTCAACTAGGTCACAAATCGAAAATCGTAAATCCCAAATCTAAAATGGGTTGACGGATTACCTAAACTGACGATGTTGTGTGGCAACAAATCAACTATGCCCCAGACTTTACCTCAACCGGAGAAACGAACTTTTTTAGTTGTGGATGACCATGCGATGGTGTTAGGTGGCACGCTTAACATTCTGAAGCAAGAATATCCAGAGGCAGACATTCTGACGGCTCCGACGGCTCAGGCAGCCCTTGAGCAAATAGCGCAGACGACCCCGGATTTGGTGATTGTGGATCTGGTGATGCCAGAGACGATCGGCGAAACGGCTCAAGCAAATTCAGGGCTTCAACTCCTCAAAACGTTGATGGAGCAGTATCCGAGCCTGAATATTGTGGTGCAGAGTGCCCATGTTCGGACTTTAGTTTGGCTGAAACCGTCGATCGACAATCACATGGGCGGCTTCACAGTTGTCGATAAGAGCCAGCCGATGAAAGACTTGCTGGCAATGGTTGATTGGGCGCTGCACGAGCGGATTTATACACCCAGAGAGATCCGCAACGGGCTGCAACTCAAACCCGCCTGGATGCAGGTGTTGCAATTTGCTTTTCAAGAGAGCTTGCAGGATACTGCGATCGCCAAACGGATGAATGTTTCTGAACGCACTGTGCAGTATTACTGGACTAAGATTCGAGATGTGCTAGAGGTGTATCCTGAAGATGATAAGAATCTGCGGATTCAAACGGAAGTGCGAGCTAGGGAAGAAGGATTGATTGATTAGTGAAGCGCGATCGATGGCAAGCAGTGAAAGCGGGTGTCACGACTTGGGGACGAGAAGGGCTTCCAGGGGTGATGGTGATTGTCGCTGTGACGATCGCTCGATTGACGGGTGCGCTTCAGTTTTGGGAGTTGGTGACGCTCGATCGATTTCTGCGGCTGCGTCCCCCTGAGCCAATGGATGAAAGGATTGTAATCGTAAGTATCACCGAGGGAGATATTCAACGCGCCAGAACTTATCCGATTCCCGATCGCGAAATTGCCGATTTGCTTAAACGGTTGCAGGCCTATCAACCGACTGCGATCGGACTGGATATTGTCCGCGATATTCCGGTTGAGCCAGGTCATGCGGAACTGACATCGGTGTTTCGCAGCAGCAAGAATACGATCGGAGTGGAGATTGCCCTGCCCGATCGCAGTGGCTTTACCGTCGCACCTGGGCCCGCGCTACCACCAGAACAAATTGGCTTTGCAGATACCGTTCTGGATGCCGACGGCTATCAGCGCCGCAGTTTATTGGACGCTCACAACCCCCAGCAGGAATACCGTTTTTCGTTCCCCCTGCGACTGGCGGAACGCTATCTCGCGACAAAGGGCATTGAGCTAGAAAATGGCATCCACGACTCGGAGGCCTTGCGGTTTGGCAGTACCGAGTTGACCAGAGTTCGGCCAAATTCTGGCGGATATGTGGGGGCGGATGCAGGCGGCAACCAGATTTTGCTGAATGTTCGCAGCGGGACAATCCCGTTTCGCGTGCTTTCTCTCTCGCAAATCAAATCGGGACAGGTCAACCCGGATTGGATTCGAGGCAAAATTGTGCTGATTGGGATGATGTCTTTTAGCGCGAAGGATCTGGTAAGTTCAGGTGCGATCGCAGGCATCAATCCCGGACGGATTTACGGAGTCGAAATGCAGGCCCACGCCACCAGCCAGATCCTGAGCGCGGTGCTCGATGGGCGATCGTTGCTTCGGGTTTGGGCGGATGGCTGGGAAATGCTCTGGATTGGGGTCTGGGGACTCTTGGGGATGAGTTTGGGGCGATTTCTGCGATCGCCCTGGAAAATTTTGTTGGGGCTCTTAATCGCCAGTATCAGCCCGATCGGGATATGTTACGGGTTAATTCTGTTGGGGTGGTGGGTGCCGATCGTACCTGTGTTGTTGGTGCTGGTGTTGAATGGGGCTGGCTTGATGGCAGCGTTATTTTATCGCCACGAACAGGAACTCCGACTGCGGTTAGAGGAACGTCAATTTGCGATCGAACAGACCTTTAACGCGATTCACAGCGGCCCGTTACAAACATTGGTGGGAATTTTGAGAACTGCTCAGGGAGAAGCCACACCGCCGCCATTTTTACCCGAGTTGCAACGCCTGAATGAAGAATTACGGGCAGTTTACGGATCGGTGCAGCGAGATGCGATCGCGGATGAACCGCATCTTCGCATGGGAAGCGCGATCGAATTGGCCCTGCAGGCCCCGCTGCATGAATTGCTCTACAAGGTCTATTGCAACACGCTAGAACAAGAACTGCCTTACCTCAAAACGCTCAAATTCAAAATTGTGCAGTTCGATGCCTTGAACACCTCGCATCTGCGGTTGGAACACAAGCGAGGACTCTGCCGCTTTCTGGAAGAAGCGCTATGCAATGTGGGGAAACACGCGATCGAAGCCACTCGCTTGACCGTAATTTGCTCTCAAGAAGGCGATCGGCAGGTGATTCGGGTGGCGGATAATGGCAAGGGGAACCCGTCTGACGCAGAAGCGCTGAGTTCCGGTGAAACGAACTGGGACAGGGAGACAACTCAATATCTAAACTCTAAACTCCAACCTTCAGGATTAGGAACGCAATTGGCAAACAATTTAGCCAAACAATTAGGGGGAACATTTCGGCGCTACCCAAATGTACCGAGGGGGACAGTGTGCGAGTTAACTTGGTCAGCCAAACGGCGCTGGTTCTGGTAATTAGTTCCTCAGAGTTAGCATCCGAACTATTCATCTCTCTCTTCTCTTCCTCTGTGTTCTCTGCGTTCTCTGCGGTTAAATCATTCCGATCCAACCGGAATTGAGATCGCACTTGCTATATCTTTGCGCTTTCCCGCAAACGAAGCTTGTGGGCAGTCCTCTATTCTGTTTGTGTACTGTTGATTACTGTAGAAATAGTTACAGAGGGAATTGCGATGATGACTCACGGATTGAAGCGTCGAACCATTTACTCTGCCGGCATTGCGAGTTTAATGCTGAGTGTTTCGTTCTGGATCGCTCCTGTAGCGCTGGCAAAATATACTCCCCCTAAAAAGCCTTCTGCGCCGAAACAAACGGGGACGAATACCACTCGCGGCGGCAGTTGCGAAGCTAATTCACCGGCGGTATTGACTGCCTTGGTGCCGTTTAGCCATGTGGGAGAGACGATTTCTGGGCATCCCACCTTTACCTGGTTTGTACCCGATCGCACTTCTCATCCCCTGCAATTCCGCCTGTTCAGCTCTACGGGACAACCACTCTACAGAACCGAGATGCAGAGTCAGCCGGGGATTATGTCGGTTGCTTTGCCCTCAAATCTGCCCCAACTGTCGATCGGGCAATCCTATAAGTGGCAAGTGGTGTTGGTGTGCGATCGGAATGTTCCTTCGCGGAATGTGGTGGCGGCGGCAGAAATCCAAGTAGTTCAGCCTGCGGAGTCGTTGCAGTCTCAACTTGCAGCGGCGCAAACTCCCCAACAGCGGATCGATCTGTATGCCCAGGCCGGGCTGTGGTATGACGCGATCGCCGAAGCGCGCAAAGCCTCTGAGACTTCTCAAAACCAAGTGGCTGTGCTGGAATTGCTAGATGCTCTCGCTAGTTCCGAAGCCGAACCGCTGAAGGAATGGAGCGATCGATTGCGACAAATTAGGGCGATCGAACAACAACGCCAACCCCCGCAACCCAAACCCTAAAATCCCATGCAGCCTTTCTCCCTAAAACTGCTCAAATCCAGTAATCGTAAAGTGCGATCGGGCTTCCTTTTTCCCCTAGCCTTTTGCGTTTTATCTGTTGCTTTTTATATTCCCGTGCACTCCACACTTCCGGTTAGTGCTCAAGCTACTGATGCTCGTGAAGCGGAGGGCGATCGGCTGATACAGCAGGGGCTTCAACAGTATCGGACTAGCCAATTAAGAGCAGCGCTGAATTCCTGGCAACAGGCACTCCAAATTTATCGCGCCCTCAAAAACCGCCAAGGGGAAGGTGCAGCACTAGGCAATTTGGGAGCCGCTTACAACTCTCTGGGCAACTATACCAAAGCGATTGAGTATTCACAGCAATATTTAGCTATCGCCCGCGAAATTAAACACCGCAAAGGGGAAGGGAATGCACTAGGCAATTTGGGAATCGCTTACCGCTATCTGGGCAACTATGCCAAAGCCATTGAGTATGCACAGCAGTGGTTAGCGATCGCCCGCGAAATTAAAGATCGCTCTGGGGAAGGTGCAGCACTGGGCAATTTGGGAGTCGCTTACGGAGCCCTGGGCAACTATGCCAAAGCCATTGAGTATGCACAGCAGAGCTTAGCGTTCGCCCGCGAAATTAAAGACCGTCAAAGGGAAGGTGCAGCACTGGGCAACTTGGGAGTCGCTTACCGCTATCTGGGCAACTATGCCAAAGCCATTGAGTATAAACAGCAGCAGTTAGCCATCGCCCGCGAAATTAAAGATCGCTCTGGGGAAGGTGGAGCACTGGGCGATTTGGGAGTCGCTTACATCTATCTGGGCAACTATGCCAAAACGATCGAGTATGCACAGCAATATTTAGCCATTGCCCGCGAAATTAAAGACCGCCAAGGGGAAGGTGCAGCACTGGCCCATTTGGGAGCCGCTTACAGATCCCTGGGCAACTATGCCAAAGCCATTGAGTATGCACAGCAATTTTTAGCCATCGCCCGCGAAATTAAAGACCGCCAAGGTGAAGGTGTGGCGCTGAGCAATCTGGGAGCAGCTTACGGATCTCTGGGCAACTCGGCCAAAGCCATTGAGTATACACAGCAATATTTAACCATCGCCCGCGAAATTAAAGACCGTTATGGGGAAGGTCGGACACTGGCCAATTTGGGAATCGCTTACCTCGATCTGGGCAACTATGCCAAAGGCATTGAGTATACACAGCAGAGCTTAGCGATCGCCCGCGAAATTAAAGACCGTCAAGTGGAGGGGGCGACACTGGGCCTTTTGGGAGTCGCTTACGGCACTCTGGGCGACTGGGCCAAAGATATTGAGTATACACAGCAACATTTAGCCATCGCCCGCGAAATTAAAGACCGCCAAGGGGAAGGTGCGGCGCTCAACAACCTCGGAGCGGCGTTCTTAAAGGCTGGCCACCTAACAGAAGCTGAAAAAATGCTGATCGATGCCATTCAAGTTTCGGAATCGATACGGCAAATGCTCGGCTCCAACGACGCGAATAAAGTCTCCATTTTTGAAGCACAAGCTCGCACTTATCGGACTTTACAACAAGTCCGGGTAGCTCAGAATAATCCGATCGCCGCTTTAGAAATTGCCGAACGGGGACGCGCCCGTGCCTTTGTCGATCTGCTGACAGAACGCTTATCGTCAGGTTCTACCAATCCGGCAATCGCCACTTCTCCGAACCAGGAGCAAATCCGCCAAATCGCCAAAGCACAGAACGCTACTTTGGTTCAGTATTCCATCATCTACGACGGCTTCCAGATTCAGGGCAAACGAGAAACGCGAGAATCTGCGCTCTACATCTGGGTGATTCAACCGACGGGCGAAATCACCTTCCGCCAGGTAGATCTCAAACCCCTCTGGCAAAAGCACAAAGTCTCCCTAGCCAACCCAGTCATTTGCACACAAGAATCCTTGGATATCCGCAGTCGCAGCAGCACGGGCTTGACCGAATGCCCAACCGACTTACCCACCCTGCATCAACTGCTGATCGATCCCATTGCCAGTCTCCTCCCCAAAGATCCCAATGCCCATGTCATTTTCATTCCCCAAGGTTCCCTGTTCCAGGTACCCTTCCCTGCACTCCAAGATGCTAACGGTACTTACTTAATCCAGAAACATACGATTCGGACTGCCCCTTCGATTCAAGTATTGGATTTGACTCGACAGCAACGGCAGAAGTTAGTACAGAAGCCAGCCAACAGCGGCAGGGCTCTAGTCTTGGGCAATCCCACGATGCCGAGTGTGTCTCTCTCTCCGGGAGAACCTAAGCAGCAATTGTCTCCTCTACCTGGGGCTGAAGCCGAAGCGATCGCGATCGCCCCTCTGCTCAATACTCAAGCGATCTTAGGCGCACAAGGCACAAAAGCTGCGATCGTTCAAAAAATGCCCCAAGCATCGATTATTCACCTGGCAACGCATGGATTGCTCGATGATGTAAACGGATTGGGAAGTGCGATCGCTATGGCTCCTTCTGGCAAAGATGACGGCTTATTGACCGCAGAAGAGATTTTCGATATGAAACTGCTAGCAAGCTTAGTCGTTTTGAGTGCCTGCAACACTGGAGAAGGCAGGATTACCGGGGATGGGGTGATTGGTTTGTCGCGCGCTTTGATTTCGGCAGGAGTGCCGAGTGTGATTGTTTCTTTATGGGCGGTTCCTGATGCGCCGACAGCCTTTTTAATGAAGGAATTCTACGAAAATCTTCAGCAAAACCCGAATAAAGCACAGGCATTGCGACAGGCAATGTTAACCACGATGAAAAACCAAAACCATTCCAATCCTCGAAATTGGGCGGCATTTACGTTGATTGGGGAAGCAGAGTAAGTTTTTATGAAGGGCGATCGCTCTTGGATTAGGGTTAGTTTGTGCGTTGCAGTAGAGTTGGGCGATCGTAGTATTTTCGTAAAAAAACTCGTTTCTGGGCCCCATGTAATTTTCTTTCGCTCCCCGTAGGGACAAGGCATTGCCATGTCCCTACAATAAAGCCGTGTCCCTACAATAAAGTTAATCAGGCGGCAAGATACTTTTACATTAGTTGCACTTTCCCGCAATCAACATTGCACCCATCTCTTCATCAGGTCTGTGGGTAGAACGAGTGAAATCCCCATCTGGGTTGCTTAAAATTTAAGTAATGAAAGACTCGAATTAAAAAATAGTTTGGTACTACTGAAATTCAGTCTTCTGTTTACTAAAAGTCGCTGTTAATTGCAGATATTTGCAAGGTAAAGCCGATGAAAACACAAAAATCAATTCTACCAACCAAAGCAAAATGGGTCTCTAAAGTCATTGGATTTTCACTGTTGAGTGTTCCACTCATGTCCAATCTTACCCATGCACAATCCGGATCGCCTACCCCTCAAATCGGATTCAGATTTAAACAATCTCAGGAATTCAATGTGGGTGCAGTCACTACTGTATCGGTCTCTACAACTTACCAAGGAGACTCCGGCAGTTGTCACGGTCAGTTTTATTTCTCTAATTTTCAGACTTACACCGATACTCACACGGAGGAAGCCTCCGAGCACGCAACATTCATTTCCAGCAATACGCCGCCTGCTCCCGGTTTGCGCGTTGCGATCCGAAATGTCACTCCTGGGATTGACCAAAACCCTTCTCCCCATACCGATCGGGAATACGATAAACCTCCAACTTCGGAAGGATTTAAAGTGTCTCTTGGCACAATTCACCGTGGTAGATTTTTAGCTGTGCAACCCGGAGAAAACCACTTTTCCTATGAGATCAAACGCGGTAATACCATCATTGAATCTGGTACTTTCACCGCTAGAATTGACCACCAAACTCAAAGTAGACAAAGCTATCAGAGTATTGCTGGCAAAAGTGCTACGGAATGTGAATTGGAATATAACCAGCAGAGGGAATATGACCGACAGAAGGAGAAGCCAAGAAGAAGGCGTTGATTAATCAATCTTTTGAACTCATGAAAGGAGTTGAAATCAAATGAATCGACCTACGCCCAAAAACCACAACAGCAACATCAATGATTGGTTGGGAAAGCTATTCTTTTTCATACTCGTGCCTAGTTTTTTATGGTCAGTAGCTGGACTGATGTATGTGACGATTCCCGATCGCTATCGAACCGAAGTGGACTTTCGAGCTAGGGCAGTTAGAACTGACGGCATCGTCACTAAAAAAAATCAAAAAACAACTTGTTATGGAGGAGGACTCGGTTGTTCTTCTAGTTGTGACGTAACCGTGAAATTTCAGACAGACTGGGGAAAAACTATTGTGTTTTCCAACAGTTGCACGTCTGCGAAGGAAAATCAAACAGTTCCAGTATTGTATGACCCAGACTCTTCCCCCGTCAAAGCTCGGATTGATATAGGGGATAGTCCTGAAAGTCGAAGAACAAACGATTTCATATCGTCATTCATTTTTGTCCTTTTTGGACTCGGTTCACTCATTACTGGCTTTTCAATCTATGGAACACAGCACACACAGGATTGAAGGCTTGATTGCTTTGTCAATTCAGATGTATTTCACGCACCGTTTCCTCGCCCAGGTGCTGTCTAGTTTCGCAGGAACAGTCTTGGACGCACTCCGACTCCTCGAAACCGGGTTTTTAGGAAAATACTTGGTTGCGACCCGCAGATTCGCTAAAAAACCCGGTTTCTGACCACCCGTGCGATCGTCCTAATGAATAAATTTTGTAATTTGGAGCAACTTCCATGAAAAATGATTTTGCAGATATAACCTTGTCTACTTCCCTCGCTCAAAACAATCTTCTTCTCGACAGCAACAGCGCTAGCCCGATCGCATTCCCGAACAATCTGAACAATCAGATTCAAGGATTCAACCACTTAAACGATGCGATCGATGGACAAGGCGGCGACGATCGCATGGCTGGACAGGGCTGTGATGACATCGTGCGGGGCACTACTGGCAACGATACACTCTGGGGCAACGCTGGCAAGGATATACTCTTGGGCTATGCTGGCAACGATATACTGTTGGGCAACGGTGACAGCGATACACTTTGGGGTAATGCTGACAACGATACACTCTGGGGCGGTGCGGGGCGAGATGTTTTAATCGGTGGGAGCGATCGCGATATCTTTGCGCTGAAACCACAGGAAGGAACTGATACGATTGTTGACTTCAACCTGAGTGAGCGCGATCGGATCGGTTTAGCTGGAGGGTTAACTTTTGATGAGTTGACCATCTCTCAGGGCACAGGGGACAATCGCAACGATACATTAATCAGCACCGAGACCGGTGAGCTACTGGCAATTCTGAACAACACCCCTGCAAGCACGATCGGCAATGCAGCCTTTCTCACCTTGGGGAATCCAGGATTAGTAACCAGCCAGGGCGATCGGGCAATGCGATCGGATGTCGCGCGCGATGGTTTTCGGGTAGACGGCACGGGCATCAAAATTGGGGTTTTATCTAATAGTTTCAACAGGCTGGGTGGGGCGGCCCAAGACATTGCAAGCGGTGACTTGCCCGTAAAAGGCAAGGTGTTGGCAGAAGATTTGGGAAATAACTTTTCTACGCCGATAGATGAAGGCAGAGCCATGCTGCAACTTATTCACGATGTTGCTCCAGGAGCCGATTTGTTGTTTCATACAGGCTATGCCAGCGGTCAGTTTAACAGCCAGCTAGAATTCTACAAAGCAAGTGAAAAGGCTATGGCTGATGGTATTCGCGCATTGGCAGCTCAAGGAGCGCAAATCATTGTAGACGACCTGCGCTTCGCATCTCAACCGATGTTCCAGGATGGCATCATTGCCCAAGCGATCGATGAGGTCGTCAAAAAGGGTGTTTCCTACTTTACTGCTGCGGGTAACTTTGCTCGCGATAGCTATCAAAGTGATTTCAAGTCGGCTGGGTTCTTCGCGGATTATGGAGAACTTCATGACTTCGATCCAGGAACCGGGGTCGATTTCTATCAAAGCATTACACTGGCGAAAAACGATTCCCTCGCGATCTCATTCCAATGGGACTCACCGCTCGATCGTTCAACCAACGACCTCGATATTTACCTGGTTGACAATACAAAACAAAAAATCTTGGCTGGCAGCCGACTGTCAAATGTGGGAGGAGATCCGATCGAGTATTTCACATTCCGCAATGATGGTTCGTTTGGCTCGGATCAGTTCAATCTCATGATTGCCCAGCGATCGGGTTCTGCTCCCGGTTTGATGAAGTACGTGGCGAGTGGTTCCTCTACCTTCAAAATCAACAATTACAACACCAATAGTTCAACTATATATGGCAACGCAAATGCCAGGGGAGTTGCAGCAGTCGGAGCCGCCCCTTACTTTGGCACCCCTGCTTACGGTGTAAATCCGGCAAGATTAGAAGACTTTTCTTCGGCTGGCGGCACTCCGATTCTGTTTGACGAGAGGGGTAATCGTTTACCCAAACCTGAGTTTCGCCCGCAGCCGAAGTTTGTCGGGCCTGACAACACCAATACGACGTTCTTTGGCACAGACATTCCTCAAGATGCTGACGGTTTCCCCAACTTTCGGGGCACATCGGCAGCGGCTCCTCATGTAGCGGCAGTTGCGGCTTTGATGCTGCAAGCAAATCCCCGCTTAAGTCCTGCGGAAATTAATCGAGCACTAGAGCAGACGGCTCTGGAGATGGACGATCCAAACACGCCCGGTTTTGATGTTGGATTTGACTATGCTAGTGGATCTGGTTTGATTCAAGCCGATCGGGCGATCGCTAAAATTGTCGTCTAATTCAGATTAGAGTCCCCATTCCTGCGGCGAGATCGGGGAGACAAAGTAAGCTTCTATGAAGGTCGATCGCCTGTGGCAGATTGAGGCGATCGCACGACGACGGCAGAAAGAGCGATCGGGCTAATTCTCTAAATTCCAACTCTAGAATCCTATGCTGTATTCCCCATTTAAGCGACTCAAATCAACCCACTCTAGGCTCACTAATGTTTTCCTAGCTTCCATTTCCCTGTTCCTGCTTGCCACTATCCCCCTATTAACTACTCCTGACTCTCTCTTCCCAGCGATCGCTCAAACTACCGATGCTCGTCAAGCAGAGGGCGATCGGCTAATGCAGCAGGGGATTCAACAATATCAGACTAGCCAATTCCCAGCAGCGCTGAATTCCTGGCAACAAGCACTGCAAATTTTCCGCTCCATCAAAGACCGCGACGGGGAAGGTAGGGCACTGGGCAATTTGGGAGTTGCTTACAACTATCTGGGCAACAATGCCAAAGCCATTGAGTATTTACAGCAACTGTTGTCTATCGCACGCGAAAATAAATACCGCTACGGGGAAGGGAGAGCACTGGGCCTTTTGGGAGTCGCTTACCTCTCTCTGAGCGACTATGCCAAAGCCATTGAGTATTCACAACAATATTTAGTCATCGCCCGCGAAATTAAAGACCGCCAAGGGGAGGTTGAGGCACTGGGTTATTTGGGAATCGCTTACCGTCTTCTGGGAAACTATGCCAAAGCCATTGAGTATGGGGAGCAGAGTTTAGCGATCGCACGGGAAATTGGAGACCGCCGAGGGGAGGGTGGAGCACTGGGCAGTTTGGGAATCGCTTACCGTCTTCTGGGAAACTACAACAAAGCTATTGAGTATGGGCAAAAACAGCTAACCATCGCCCGCGAAATCAAAGACCGAGAAGTAGAGGGTTTGGCACTGGGCAATCTGGGAGGTGCTTACCAATCTCTGGGCAACTATGACAAAGCCATTGAGTACGGGCAGCAATATTTAGCCATAGCCCGCGAAATTAAAAACCGCCAAGGGGAAAATGAGGCACTGGGCATTTTGGGCGTCACTTACTACTCTCTGGGCAACTATGCCAAAGCCATTGAGTATTTACAGCAACTGTTGTCTATCGCACGCGAAATTAAAAACCGCTACGGGGAGAGTGTGGCACTAGGCAATCTGGGAGGCGCTTACCTGTATCTAGGCAACTATGCCAAAGCCATTGAGTATTTACAGCAACAGTTGTCTATCGCACGCGAAATTAAAAACCGCCTTGGGGAAGGTTATGCACTGAACGATTTGGGACTCGCTTACTTCCATCAGGGCAACTATGCCAAAGCAACTGAATACACACAGCAGAGTTTAGCGATCGCCCGCGCCATCAAAGACCGCTACAGTGAAAGTGCGGCACTGAACAATTTGGGACTCGTTTACCACGGGCTGGGCAACTATGCCAAAGCCATTGAGTATGGGCAGCAGAGCTTAGCGATCGCCCTCGAAATTAAAAACCGCCTTGGGGAAGGTTATGCACTAGGCAGTTTGGGATTCGCTTACCTCCATCTGGGCAACTATGACAAAAGTATTGAGTATACACAGCAGAGTTTAGCCATCGCCCGCGAAATTCAAAACCGCCGAGGGGAAGGTTTGGCACTAGGAAATTTGGGACTCGTTTACCTCAATCTGCGCAACTATCCCAAAGCGATTGAGTATGGGCAGCAACAGTTAGCGATCGCCCGCGAAATTCAAGACCGTTACGTGGAAGGTAGGGCACTGGGCAATTTGGGAGCTGCTTACGGCTATCAGGGCAACTATGCCAAAGCCATTGAGTATATACAGCAGGGTTTAGCCATCGCCCGTGAAATTAAAGACCGCCTTGGGGAAAGTGCGGCACTGGGCAATTTGGGAGTCACTTACTTCTATCAGGGCAACTATGCCAAAGCCATTGAGTATATCCAGCAATATTTAGCCATTGCACGCGAAATTAAAGACCGCCAGGGGGAGGGTTTGGCACTCAACAACCTTGGATTTGCGTTCTTGAAAGCTGGCAACCCAACAGAAGCTGAAAAAATGCTCATAAATGGGATTCAAGTTTGGGAATCAATGCGTCAAATGCTCGGCTCCAGCGACGCGAATAAAGTCTCCATCTTTGAAGGACAAGCTAAGACCTATCGCAATTTACAACAAGTCCGAGTGGCTCAGAATAACCCGATCGCCGCCTTAGAAATTGCCGAACGGGGACGTGCTCGTGCCTTTGTGGATCTACTGACACAGCGCTTATCCTTTGGTGATGCCAGTTCGGTCATTACCGCTGCTCCCAACCAGGAGCAAATTCGCCAAATCGCCAAAGCACAGAACGCCACTTTGGCGCAGTATTCCATCATCTACGACGGCTTCCAGATCGAGGGCCAACAAGTATGGCGAGAATCCGCGCTCTACATTTGGGTGATTCAACCGACAGGCGAGATCGCATTCCGCGAGGTTGACCTCCAACCCCTCTGGCAACAGCACAACACCTCCCTAAGAAGCTTGATCGTTGGCAATCAAGAATTCCTGGCTGTCCGCAGTCGCAGCAGTCTTGGCTCCACCCTACCCCAACCCAACTTACCGACGCTGCATCAACTGCTGATCGAGCCCATTGCCAACCTCTTACCAAAAGATCCTAATGCTCGCGTCATTTTCATTCCCCAAGATTCCCTGTTCCAGGTGCCTTTTCCCGCCCTGCAAGACTCTGGCGGCACTTACTTAATCGAAAAACACACCATTCTCACCGCCCCTTCGATTCAAGTATTGGATTTAACCCGACAGCAACGCCAGAAGTTAGCCAGTCAGCCAGCCAACGGTCGCGGTAAGGCTCTAGTATTGGGCAATCCCACGATGCCGATCGTGTCTGCCTATCTGGGAGCTCCCAAACAGCAATTGTCGCCTCTACCTGGGGCTGAAGCTGAAGCTAGAGCGATCGCCCCTCTACTCAATACCCAAGCTATCACAGGCGCTCAAGGGACAAAAGCGGAGATCGTCCAAAAAATGCCCCAAGCATCTATTATTCACCTGGCAACGCATGGATTGCTGGATGATGTGCGCGGATTGGCAAGTGCGATCGCGATGGCTCCTTCTGGTAGCGATGACGGCTTATTGACCGCAGAAGAGATTTTTGACATGAAACTGCAAGCAAGCTTAGTCGTTTTGAGTGCCTGTAACACTGGAGAAGGCAGAATTACTGGGGATGGGGTGATTGGTTTGTCGCGCGCTTTGATTTCAGCAGGAGTGCCGAGTGTGATTGTTTCTTTATGGGCGGTTCCCGATGCGCCGACATCCGAATTGATGCAGTCGTTTTATCAAAACTTGCAAAATAATCCCGACAAAGCACAGGCACTTCGGCAAGCAATGTTAACTACGATGAAAACTCATCCTGGGCCGCGAAATTGGGCGGCATTTACTTTAATTGGGGAGGCAGAGTAAAGACGATCGCGACAAGCAGATTACAGAGTACGATCGGGGATACTGCTCCTACCGCGACACTGGCGGCTGCAAAATTTCAGCATCTTTTGCTATTTCCATTTCCTCCAAAACCGGCTCTAAAACCGGAGGAGGAATCGGCACTTCTTCAACTACCTGATGCTTTTCCAAAGTCAAACGAGACTGCGACGAACCAGACAATCTTTTCAACAATTTCGGTGTCGGATCGTACAGCAAATAAATAATTCGATCGCCTGCTTGCCAAATCTGAGTCGCCGACACTACTTGCAAGTACCCTTGCCTTTCCAACAGCAGCGGCGCCAACTCCCCGGCTTGAACCAAAGCTTGCAAGTGAGCAATCTGAAACTGCAATCCCTCACTTTTTAACTCAGTTTCTCCCAATTTTACTTCGCCATCGCTCAAATATTCGTTCCAATCCTTCAGCGACAAATCGGAGACAAAAGCTTGATTGATTTTAGCCTGATTTGCAGGAGTATTTGCTTGCGGATCTTTGGGGAATATTGCCAAAACCCTCGGGGGTGCAAATTCTTCGGCCGCTCGCTGAGCTAACACTAAGTTTACCTCGCCGTTGTTAGTCATTGCCAGAAAAGTTCCCATCGAATCCAGTCCGGCTTCTTCTAACACGCTGTGGTCGAGAGCACTGCTCAAAAACACCCGCAAACCCTCTCGTTCTGCTTGTGCGCAAGCTTCCGGGTCGGTGTCGATAATTGCCACCGATTCTCCGCGTTCTTGAAACAAGCGAGCAATTAATCTGCTCAAAGGATTTGACCCCACAATTGCAGCACCGGTTGCGGATTTTGAGGTGATGCCCAAAAGTTGAGCGATCGCTCCGGCCGTTAGTCCCTGGACGAAAACTGTCATAATAATTGTTAGGAAAACTAAGGCTTTAATCGAGTCGCCGCCGTTGATTCCCCGCTGGGTGAGCAAAATTGCAAATAAAGATGCGATCGACGCTGAGACAATTCCCCTCGGGGCTACCCAACAAACAAATAATTTCTGCCGCCAATTCAGTCCGCTGTTCCAAGTACACAGCCAAACGTTGATCGGCCGCACTACCCACATTAAAGCTAAAACTGTAAACAAACTTCCCCAACCGAGGGCGACCACACTAGCGAGGGATAAATCGGCCGCCAGCAGCACGAACAGCATGGAAATAGCAAGGACTGTGAGTTGACCTTTAAACCTCCTCAGCAGCCTTTCTTCCGGCACAGCAGCGGCTCTGAGGACGATGCCGGATACGACTGTTGCCATCAGTCCCGATTCGCTGCGGATTTCTTCTGCTAAGCCGAAAAACCCCCACAAACTGGCTAACACTACTAAGTTTTTGAGGTCTTCTGAGAGAAATTGCGATCGCTTGAGAATGAATCCCAGCAGCCAACCTCCCGCAACCCCGATGACTGCGCCAACTAAGAGTCGCACGATTAAATCTCGGAACAAAACCAACAAATCAGCATTGCCGTTCAAAATAATATTCAGCACCAATACTGCCAGAATTGCCCCGACAGGATCGATTAAAACGCCTTCTGCTTCTAGCAAGGCGGCAACTTGTTTGTCAACGGATACTTGTTTGAGCAAAGGGCCGATTACCGTCGGGCCGGTGACGACTACTAGAGAAGCATACAGAAATGCGATCGGCCAGGGAAATTCCCCCAACCAGTGTGCGGCCATTCCGCCGCCAATTAGCGTAATTAAAGTGCCTACTGTAACTAAATTGCGGATGCTGCCGGAAAGTTTGCCCAAATCTCGCAATTCCAAATTCAAGCCGCCTTCAAACAGAATTAAGGCTACGCAAAGGGATACCATAACTTCCAAACCGCTGCCCAGCAGATGGGGGTGCAGCACTCCCAAGCAGTCTGGGCCGGCTAAAATGCCAAACAACAGCAAAAAGACGATCGCCGGAACTTTCAGATAAGCGGCGAGAACTTGAGCGCTGATACCACAGATGACGGTCATGACCATCAACTGGGTGATGTTAAAGGGGATTTCCATAGATATAATTGTTACAGGCTGCCCGCTCAGTTTTAAATGTTCGATCGCGGGTAATTTGAGTGCAGGCGCTATTTTCGGCGCAGCTTACAAACTCGGCACGGCCCTGGATTTTTCCCAATAAGATTAAAAAACCTTGATAGTGGCTCTAACTTTATCAGATAATTCTTTTGGCGTCAAAGATGGTAGCAAGCTGTAGCTAAGCGAGAGATGGTGTGTTATGTTCGAGAGTCTAATGCAGATGCGGGGAGAGAGGGAGAAGATTTGACGAGTTTTTATGTCGAGTCAATCTCAAATCTCAAATCTCAAATAGCAAGATTTGGCGGCTTTTCAATTACAGAGGGGTCAATCGATTTGAGATTTTAGATTTTAGATTAAAGAATTGAAGCATTGACCCCACGGATAGATTCGGGGGGCAAGTTTCATCGGATACAGGTTTTTTATTTCTGGGTCCTGAGTCTCCGAAGGAATGAATCCGGGGGCTTGTATCCTGGATGCTTTCGGTCAAACCCCCAGATTCATTTGTGGAGTCAATCTCCAATCTAAAAAACTCTAAAATCGCCTGATTTATCTGTAGAGTCAATCTAAAATCTAACATCTAAAATCTAAAATCTAAAATCTATTATCGATTCGCATTCTGCCACCTGCGAAAAAACTCCGATAGAGTTGCCGACGAAATTCGCCCTTCCAGCCAATCTAAAGCCTGGTTTTGGTTGGGTGCTGCCCGATAAAATTTGCACGCATCTATCAGCCGAATCGGAGAATTTACGACAGTAGATTGAGAGCGCCACTTTTGCGCAAACTCGGCAATAATAGCCGGAGAAAGTTGTTTTTGCAGCCAATCTAAAGCTTGGTCTTGTTCTGCTAAACCGCGATAAAATTTGCCGACATCTATCAATCGCAAATTAGTGTCTTGAGGTAAGGTAGTTGCCCGCCATTTTTGAGCAAATTCCCCTAAAACAGAGGTAGAAACTTGACTTTGCAGCCAAATTAAGGCAGTATCTTGGCTAGCGCTAGCTTGATAAGACGAGAATACCTGAGTCAGCCGCACGCCTGATATGGGAGCCGGTGTCGGAGCCGGTGTCGGAGCCGGTGTCGGCCGCGGAGAGGGTGTCGGCGCTGGAGGCGGGACAACTACTTTGGGAGATTTTCGCATCAAAGCGGCCCAGGTTTTGATGCCTGCAATGCCATCGGCATTGAAACCTTGAGATTTCTGAAACGAGATGAGCGCCGCTGTGGTGGTGGGTCCAAATTTACCGTCCATCGCGCCTTGATAGAAACCTTTAATTCTTAATTCTTTCTGGATGTCTGCAACTTTATAACTTACGGCGCCTTCTCGGACGCTTTCAAAAATATTTGTGTCTACATTGCCCGAGATGCCGGAAACGGTGCCTGTGTCGCTGTATTGCCAAAAAGTCCAAGTTTTCCAGCCGCCGGGAACCCAAGGTTCCTCAGCAGTCGTATAGTGAGCAATCCACAGTGGGTAATCGGCAAACCGTTTTGTCCCCAAGTTGTCCCAGAAACCGGGGTAGGTGTAGATAATCGGCCGCATCAAGGTGGCTTTTTCGACTGCTTCTAGCCAAATTGCGGCTCGATCGCACAATTGCTCCCCACTCAAACCGCCTGTAGTTTCCAAATCCAAGACGGCAGGCAAATCCCCCGCTTCTAGTTTTACAGTTTTCAAGAACAAATCTATTTGTCCTTGAACGCTGCTTGCAGGTCGAAAAAAGTGGTAAGCACCGCGTTGAATCCCCGCCGCTTTCATAGCCGCCCAATTGCGGGCGAAAGTTTGGGCAACTAACGTTGCGCCCTCGGTTGATTTGACAAAACTGAAGACAATACCTTCCCTGGCAACTGCTTGCCAATTGACATTGGGCTGGTAGTCGGAAACGTCTATACCGCGAATACTCATATTACGGAGAGTTGAGAAAAGCTGGTTGGGTCTGAACGATTAAGGCTAGATTAAATTGTAATGCTAAGTCGCTAAGTGTTTTTTTTTCAGTGGAGATTGTGCGAATGAATTTCGATCGAATAGAGCCCGGCCCCGGTCAAGAGTCTGTTTGGGATTACCCGCGTCCCCCTCGCCTTGAGGAATTGACCAAACACGTACAGATTGTTTTTAATGGAGTGACGATCGCCGACACGCGCCGCCCTCAGCGGGTATTGGAGACAAGTCACCCTCCTGCCTACTATATCTCCCCCGAGGACATCGAAATGCAATATTTGCACAAAACTTTACGGGGTTCTTGGTGCGAGTGGAAGGGACAAGCCGGTTATTACACTGTGAAGGTAGAGTCGAAAGAAGTAGTAAATGCTGCTTGGTTTTATCCCAATCCTAATCAGGTTTTTGCAGCTATTAAAGATTATGTGGCTTTTTATCCGAGCAAAATGGATGCCTGTTATGTGGACGGGAAATTAGTGCAATCTCAACCAGGGGATTTTTACGGTGGCTGGATTACCAAAGATATTGTCGGACCGTTTAAGGGAGGACCAGGAACTTGGGGGTGGTGAGGGAATGTTGAGATTTTTTCCTCCCTGGCAACGCTTCGCGGTTTTGGGTTTTGAGTTGAGGACTGGCGCAGAAACCTGGTTTATAGGACAAAGAAGAGGTGGGGGGGATAAATCTACCAAGAAACGAGGTTTCATACAGCAAGTGCATCAGTTAGCAGATTTGACATTGTTTATGGGAAATTTGAGATTTACTCCACAGATGAATCTGGGAGATTGAACTCGGCTCTAAAATTTTTTCCTCTCCACGACTCCTGCCGGAAACTTTTATCAGTTTTTGGGCGGGGTCAGTCCTAGTAATTATGAACCTGCCCCTTCTTCGCTAATTTTTCTTGTCTTCAGCATAGCTGCTCCTGATACTTTTAATCCAGACAATTTCAGATATCCTGAGACAACCCATATCTAACAATCCTATTGCTAGGAAAGGTGGTATCCCATCCCACATTGCGATCGCATAACGATAACGCTTTGTTTTGTTTTTGAGGACACCAGTGGACATTGAAAAATACTTCAGAATAAGGTACGTCTATATCTGCTAGTATAATCGGCTTTTCACGGTTAGTAGAAATGTGGCTACAAGTTGTTTAGAGCCACTATTTTTTGTCCACTATAGAGAAGCCGAACTTTTAGTTATTGACAAGTTTTCTGCATTCATGACAGTCTAACAGAAGATATGCTGATTATTCCGAGAATATTTGATAAAAACTGGTTCTGTTAATTGCTGCAACTCTCTTCTATTTCTCTGTATCCTGTGTGTCAAGAGCGGTTCATTAAAAAAGTCTCGTTCACAAATCGGCAGAGGATTGCCGTACAAAGGGCATATCAACTCGGTCGCCGGGAGTTTGGAGAGTGGGGTTTGGATTGCGCGCCCTACTTGCAATTTGTTAAGCTAGATTGGAAATTTAAAATTTTGAATTGTGATGTTAAACCGGATAAGAGTCATTGAAGGCGATATTACAAAGCAAGAGGTAGATGCGATAGTCAATGCAGCCAACGAAACTCTTTTGGGAGGCGGTGGTGTTGACGGAGCAATTCACCGGGCGGCCGGCCGCGGTTTGTTGGAAGAATGCAGAAAATTGAATGGCTGTGCGACTGGTGAGGCTAAGATTACTGGCGGTTACAGCCTTCCTTGTCGCTGGGTAATTCACACCGTCGGCCCCGTTTGGAAAATTGGCCCCGTCTCGGAAATTGGTACGCGTCGAGAGGATGAGCTGTTAGCTCAATGTTACCGCAACAGTTTGACTTTGGCCCAGCAATACAAAATCCGCACAATTGCTTTTCCCGCTATCAGTACGGGTGCGTTTTGTTTCCCGATCGACCGGGCAGCCAAAATAGCCGTGTCTGAAGTTAAGCAGTTTCTCGCCAATAATAGCTCGATCGACCAAGTGATTCTGGTTTGTTTCGGTCAATCCGCATATCAGTGCTATTTGAAGGCCGCCGAGGATATAGCTTAAGTCGATCGAACTCCTATATCTCCCAGCTTTTAGGAAATAGGAGTGCATCTTGCCGATAAAAATTCCTACTAAAAATCTTAGTATGGATTTAATCATTATATTATTCAGTGAGTACGAATGAATAAAGTAAATACACCCCTGGCACGAACACAGAGCTCTGATACTGCCCACTCGTGTCCTCAACAATACAGCCAATGCTACTATATTAAGCTAATATCAGCCAATAGCTGACTGTAGGTTTCTTGCTGCTTTATTGTTTATTTGGATCTGCGCTGTGTCTGTTGAATTTATCGCGCCATATAACTCACCGCAAAAAACACCAGAAAATTTATCTTTAGAGTCTACTCTTAAGGATCTGGCTGTATTCAATTTTCAGGTTGAATCCTCATCTCTCGCCAAAGACGTAGCTCGGTTGTTTCAAGCTCACCCGCTGCTTCCGGGAGTTATCTTGACCGTAAATGGCGAATTTTTAGGGATGATATCGCGTCGGCGATTTATGGAACGCATGAGCCGCCCTTACGGAGTAGACATATTTGCTGACAGACCGATTAAAGCCTTGTATCAAATAGATCAAACCGAGCTGTTAATTTTACCAGGAATAGCCTTAATTGTCATGGCAGCTCAGCGAGCCGTGCAGCGGCCGCCGGAACTGCTTTACGAGCCGATTGTTGTGCAGTTAGAACCTCAAGTTTACCGACTTTTAGACGTGCATCAAGTATTGGTAGCTTTATCTCAAATTCACCAACAAGCTACTTGGTATATTAGCGAACTTTATTACAATTTATCGGTCACGCAATCCGAGCTAGAAGCAGCTAATTTTCAATTAAAAGCAGCTAATTCCGAATTGTATCGCCTGGCAAACTCAGATGGGTTAACTCAGGTTGCAAACCGCCACTGTTTTAACGAATACTTACAGAAAGAATGGCAAGTATTGGGAGAAGCAGAAGCCGAACTATCTTTAATTTTATGCGATATTGACTTTTTTAAGACATACAACGATACTTACGGACATCAGGCGGGAGATGCTTGTTTGCAACAGGTAGCCAAAACTATTGTTGAGGCTGTAAATTACGCAGCAGGCGAAGTGTCGGAGGAGACGATGGTAGCTCGTTACGGAGGTGAAGAATTTGCGGTAATTTTGCCTCGGATTGCACCAGACCTTGCTGTCTCGATTGCAGAGGAAATTCGAGTCTGGGTGAAAAAACTTGAAATTGAAAATATTAAATCACCGGTGTCTTGTTGGGTTACACTGAGTTTGGGAGTAGCTACTACGGTTCCTCGGCCGGAAACTTCAAAAAAAGATTTGATTGCAGCAGCAGACCGTTGCCTCTATCAAGCTAAAAACGCAGGGCGCGATCGAGTAATTTTAGATGCTATCAAATTAGATAAGTAGAAGAGGTTGAGTTGAGGAATTTTTGGCTTATGGAATTGCAGGAATGGCAAAAATTGAGCGAAGAAAAAAAATATCGCTACTCAGAGGAATTAGCAGCACATCTGCCACAGTCAGTAATTTTTAAAGGTTTGCGATTTTACCCTGATGGCGGCCCCGAACTCTCTATTGCCATTTTTGAGTATGGAGGAGCTTTATTTTCTCTGATGCCAGGGGGTGAAGTCCAAATCGGATACGAAGCCGACAACTTTCGCCCGACAGACGAGCAAATCGAATCATTTCAAAATACTGCTGAGGAGTACGGGTTCGCTCTAGACATCTACTCTTACGTACAAAGCGTCACTACACCCCCTCGAAAGGTGACAATTGCCCCGATGCTTGTAGAAATTAAACCAAGAAAAATCGGTCTTGAGGCAATTAGTTCGGAGGAACTTAAAATCCAGAATTTATTACAAGATTTTCCCGACAGTCAGAGTGTTAATTGTGGCGATAGATACGGATTCGATCGCGGTAAGGATGGTGCGGTTGCGGCTTGGCAAATTATTAGCAAGACGCAGGAAGACATCGCGACTGAATTGGCGACTGAAGGACTTCGTTTGCTAACTTTCGACGAATGGGAGTATGCCTGCGGTGCAGGAAGCACAACTTTATTTCGCTGGGGAGACTTCAGTCCTAGCGATTTCTACCCAACTAATAATCTAGCCGACTGGAAACTCCACTTGCAGCCGAACCTTTTCGGACTCCACATCGCCCAAAATCCTTACGATTGCGAGATAATTAGCGACAAACATACAGTCCGAGGTGGAGATGGCGGATGCTCCATTTGCGGTGGAACGGGCTCTTTTCTTGGTTGGTTACCGCTAGCAACTGCCTACTGGCAACCCGATGTACTTGAGTGGTTGGATGAAGGCATTAGTGGCAATTTCATGCGCCGCGTAATTCCATTGCCCTAAGCCTAAAGTAGCTCTTTAAGTTGTTGCCGGAGCGAACAAGCAAACCTGATGTTCGACATCGATCGCCCTTTTAAATTTTACAGTCTTGGCGCTCGCCGAACCAAAGTCATCGTTTCCATTACAGATTATCCGGCAAATCGCCGATCGACCTGCCGATGCTAGCCAGCAATTTCTCCAAAGCTTTCATCTGCTTGACGGTGAACGTCGGCACATTCTTTCCCAACTCCCAACGACTGATTGTTTGCGACGAAACGCCAAGCTCTCGCGCCAAATCTTCCTGACTCATCTCCAGTTCTTCCCTGAGCTTCTTCAAATGCGACTCTTCATCTTCTGGTCGCGGAACGGGCTTTTTCGGCATAACCTCGATCGCACATTTTTTATATAAGATGCTTAAGCATCTTGACTAAACAATAAATTGATTAGACAATATGTTTAATAGCCAGTCCAGAACCGTGGAAAGTACAAGGACTGGCTGTAATACCCCTTTGGAAAGGAGCATGAATCGATTATGCCTTAGAAACAGCGTCTGAATTCCTGGATTATTGTTCGCCTGCTGCCCAATTTACAGAGAAGCGTCGTGGGTCGGTTTCGCAGTTGGTCGGATGCAGACGGTCAGATCCGCATTTTGCGACAGTTGTTGCCGGAAGCTCGCCTAATAGTCGTGTTCGATCCGGGCGATCGCTCGTAGAGCAGTTAGTCCGGTCGGCAGAAACCGGGTTTTTTACCGAGATACTGCATTTGAGGCTTTAACACTCGTGAAAAACCCGGTTTCTTTGGTATTTATGCGTAAGTCCTAGTAGTTTGGAAGTGATTGGACAAGTATTTAGCTTGAATGTGTGCCATACTGCGTATAAAATTTTATCGGGCGATCGTCCCCTTTCTACAAAGACTCGCACCAAACTCGCTCTGCCGTCCAATGTCTGTCTGAAGAGTCATAAATCCTCAATCCTTCCAAGCCGGCAGTTTCCACCATCATCTCAACTTCAGCCAGCGTAAAAGCCGCTTGCAGCGAATCGCTGAACAATTGTTTCTGATGCGAGTTGCAATCTCCCGCATACATCTCCACTAAATTATCCCTGATTTCCTCATGCGTAGGTCGGAGTAAATCGCGCAAAAAAATTGCTCCGTTCGGTTTTAAGACACGCTTGACTTCGCGCAAAAAGGGCAGCGGATCGGGCAAATGGTGGATAATGCTGTTAGAAATCACCATGTCAAAATAACTGTCTGGATACGGCATAGCTTTAGCATCGATCAGTTCCAGCTTAATTTGCGATCGAACTCCCGCCTCGGACACATTTTCTGCCCCAACTTTCAGCATATTTGGCGACAAATCAATGCAAGTCAATTCCCAGGTCGGACGCATTTGAGAAATTGCGATCGGGATTCTCGCGGTACCAGTCCCCGCATCTAAGATTTTCCCAGACATCGGCCCCAAGGCGATCGCACTTTTAGCAAAAGCAGCATTCACCTCAGTAAAATCCATCGAGTCGTACTCAACAGCTTCTTCCCAAGAATCCATAACCTCAGGTTCTAGAACACGCTGCATAAAAGTTGTCTCATTATCTGACATTTCCAGATACCGGCTGAGTTTTGCCTCCAAAATCTCCACCAACTCAGGTTCCATATATTCGTAATTGTCCGGGATTTGCAGACAAATAACATTCTTGCCTGTGAGACTTTCGGGAAATTTGCTGCCCAGTCGATCGCCATGCTTTTTCTCCATCACAAATATCAAATCAGCCCAGCCCAGCAAACCCTCAGTTACTCTAATTCTGGCACCTTTTTCCGTTCCCGCCGATCGCACACTGTAGCCACCAACCTTCTGGCAAATCCTCTCAGCAGTCAAACTTCTCCACTTATTCCGGCTGCAAACAAACAATATCTTAATTTTTTCCACCAGTTTAAAAACCCAAATGCCATCTTATCTGCGTTAATCCGCGTTAATCCGCCTACATCTGCGGTTAAAAAACTCAATCCAAAATTCCCCCATTGCACCTCCCTTACCACAAAAACTGTAATTTGTCAAATAAGCCTAAATTTTGCTTACAATTCTTAACACATAAAATGCGTAATTTGCATAAAAATTTGTAGATCTTACATTTGCTGAGGAGTTAATTTTACGAATTTAAAAGGTTTCAGGCTACAAATGGCAAATTAGTCATAATGCCCCTGGAGTATCAAAATCCGATAATAGCTCAAACGGCGCAAATACGTCAAATAAATGAGAATAGAATCAATAGTCAAGGATGGTAATTTTGGGAGTTTTCGGCAAGTGATTGAACATTTAAAACTAAAACAACAATTATATTGTTTTTGCTTATCAAACCCGCTTGACTTGTCCCGATCGCCCTTTTCCCCCCAAAAATAGTAAGAATAGTCGATCGCCCAATAAAGGAATCAACCCCAAGCTAGAACTCTGCTACAATTAGTAAAGCGAAGTCGTTATGAGTTTAATTAAACAGCTATGACCAACGAAACCGTAGAAAACCTAGTAATTATCGGCTCAGGCCCAGCAGGCTACACAGCAGCCATCTACGCCGGGAGAGCAAACCTGAAACCCGTAGTCTTTGAAGGCTACCAAACGGGAGGCGTCCCCGGCGGTCAACTGATGACCACCACAGAAGTCGAAAACTTCCCCGGCTTTCCCGAAGGCATCACCGGGCCGGAACTCATGGATCGGATGAAAGCTCAAGCAGCGCGCTGGGGTGCGGAATTATACACAGAAGATGTAATTTCGGTGGATTTGAGCCAGCGTCCGTTTACAGTGCGATCGGAAGACAGAGAAATCAAAACCCACACGATAGTAATCGCTACAGGCGCGACGGCGAAAAGGCTGGGGCTGCCTAGCGAACACGTATTTTGGAGTCACGGCATTTCTGCCTGTGCGATTTGCGACGGCGCTACCCCAATTTTTAAAGGAGTAGACTTAGCTGTAATCGGCGCAGGCGACACCGCAGCGGAAGAATCTATTTATTTGACAAAATACGGCTCTCACGTACATATGCTGGTGCGGCGCGATCGAATGCGCGCCAGCAAAGCCATGCAAGACCGAGTGCTGAGCAATCCCAAAATTACCGTGCACTGGAACACCGAAGCAGTAGATATTTTGGGCGAAGCGGGCGGCAAAATGGACGGGGTGAGAATTAGAAATATCGAGACCGGCACCGAGAGCGATTTGCTGGTGAAAGGATTGTTTTACGCGATCGGTCACACTCCCAACACCCAACTGTTCCAAGGTCAACTAGAACTCGACGAAGTAGGCTATATCGTTACCAAACACGGTTCGGTAGAAACCAGCGTCGAGGGAGTTTACGCAGTCGGCGACGTGCAAGACCACGAGTTTCGCCAAGCAATTACCGCCGCCGGCAGCGGCTGCATGGGGGCGATGCTGGCAGAACGTTGGCTGTCAGTCAAGGGTTTAACCCAGGAATTCCATCAAACCCAGGAATCCGAGCAACCTACAGCAGCGCCGGAAGCTCCTCAAGTGCGCAAAACCAGTGAGAACTTTGATATCACAGACACGCGCCACGAAGGAGGTTATGCTTTGCGGAAGTTGTTCCACGATAGCGATCGACTGATTGTAGTCAAATATGCCTCTCCGACTTGCGGCCCTTGCCACAGCCTCAAGCCGATTTTGAGCAAAGTAGTAGATGAGTTCGAGGGCAAAATCCATTATGTGGAAATTGACATCGAAGAAGATCCAGAAATTGCTGAAAATGCTGGCGTGATCGGTACGCCGACGATTCAGTATTTCAAAGACAAAGATTTGGTGGCCCAGCTCAAAGGAGTTAAGCCGAAAAGCCAGTACCGCGAGTTAATTGCCAGCAATTTGTAGGAAGGCAAATTAGCGAAGACTTTTGAACCGCAGATATCAGCGGATGAACACGGATGAACGCTGATGTAATCTTATCTGCGTGTATCTGCGTTCATCTGCGGTTCAAAAGTCTTCTTATGGTTTCCGGTAAATATTGATATGCTGATGAAAACAAATCTGACGCACTAATTATCAGTTATGGCTCAAAGCCGCCTCCGACTCCCGCGATTTCTCAACCTTGCCTCACCGTCAAGCCTGTCAATGAAAATGATGTGGGCAGGTTTGACAATAACTGCCGTGTTTATATTAGTAGCCACCTTGTCTCCAGCTATGCAAGCTTGGGGATGGCTGCAAAATCCTACCGAAGCTTTGATTAACCCCATCCACGAACCGCCGTCGGCGAATTATTGGTTTGGTACCAGCCGCAGCGGCTACGATGTGTTTTCCCGCACCCTGTTTGCTTCTCGGGCCGCTTGGCAAGTGGTGCTTTTAGCCACATCTTTGAGTTTGTTTATCGGTGTGCCGCTGGGTCTGGTTAGCGGTTATTTAGGCGGTAAGCTCGATCGAGTGTTGTTATTTTTAATGGATACAATTTATACTTTGCCCGGGCTGCTGCTTTCTTTGACCCTAGCGTTTGTAGTGGGAAAAGGAGTATTGAATGCTGCGATCGCCCTGAGCATTTCCTACATCCCTCAATACTACCGCGTCGTCAGGAATCACACCGCCAGCGTCAAAACCGAATTATTTGTCGAAGCCGCGCGAGCAATGGGTGCGGACACTTGGACAGTGCTTTCGCGCTACCTGTTTCTGAATGTGATTCAGAGCGTACCCGTGCTGTTCGCGCTCAACGCTGCCGATGCAATATTAACATTAGGAGGATTAGGATTTCTCGGATTAGGACTTCCCGAAACAACACCCGAATGGGGACACGACTTGCGTTTAGCTTTAGATGCGCTACCTACAGGCATTTGGTGGACAGCATTGTTTCCCGGTTTAGCAATGACTTTAATGGTAGTGGGACTATCTTTAGTGGGGGAAGGATTAAACGAATTTGTGAACCCTCGCCTGCGGAATCAGCAGTAATTGGTCTCGCCGTCAAATTAAGTTCTCCGTCAGGACTTTAGTTTTTTCTTCTTCTCTTTTCTTCCTTCGCGCACTTCGCGTCTTCGCGGTTCGTTAAAAGAGAAATTAGGAGGAAAAAAACCAAGATTATAATTCAGGAGGTGAGATGATGAAAAATATTCCCCGTATAGAATATTTAAAAGTCCAAAACTACCGTGCTTTGCACAATCTAGAACTCAAAAATCTCACCCCCTTAACTGTCTTCTTAGGCCCCAACGGTAGCGGAAAGTCAACTATTTTCGATGTTTTCGCTTTCCTA
The DNA here is from genome assembly GCF_036702495.1 of Microcoleus sp. C2D2. Classification (NCBI taxonomy): domain Bacteria; kingdom Bacillati; phylum Cyanobacteriota; class Cyanophyceae; order Oscillatoriales; family Microcoleaceae; genus Microcoleus; species Microcoleus sp. C2D2. The sequence continues at coordinate 93,975 of NZ_JAUBTO010000006.1, forward strand.
TCCGAATGTTTCACCGAAAGCCTAAGAAAAGCCTGGGATAGACGGGGCCGATTTCGAGAATTACGCACCAGAGACAGCGAAGGCTGCATTATCATTGAATTAAAATATCGAGAGACATCTGCATCGCCTTTAATTACCTATCATCTCGCTATAGATGAAGAAAATAATCGTCCCTTCATTGCTGAAGAATGGTTGCATTGGAGGCGCGGACAATATGGACAACCTTTTCGTTTTTTACACTTCAAAAAAGGGGAAGGACAAGTCATTAGTGGCGAAAGTCCTAATGAAGAAAGTGAAAGGATCACCGAAAAACTAGAATCCTCGGAATTTTTAGCAGTAAATACATTAGGACAATTTGCCAAACATCCCCGTGTTAGTGCATTAAGACGTTTTATTACAGGCTGGTATTTATCATATTTAACCGCAGATCATACCCGCAGCCTTCCCGAAGCAGGTGCACAGGAAAGATTGTCCGCCACAGGGGATAATTTACCAAATGTTATCCAATACCTCAAGGAACAACATCCCCAACGGTTAGAAGAAATATTAAAAACCCTTTCCGGTCGTATTCCACGCCTCGAAAAAGTCGAAGCCTCAATCATGCAGGATGGCAGACTTTTGTTGGAAATTAAAGATGCTCCTTTTTCTCATCCAATTCTGGCAAAATTTGCCTCGGATGGTACGTTAAAACTATTAGCTTATCTAACAGTCTTATACGATCCTAGTCCCCCCCAATTAGTAGGAATAGAAGAACCAGAAAATCATCTACATCCGCGCTTGTTGCCCCATATAGCAGAAGAATGTCGTGCTGCTTCTGCTAATACTCAATTAATGGTGACAACCCATTCTCCTTTTTTTGTGGATAGTTTGAAGCCAGAGGAATTATGGGTATTATATCGAGATGAAAAAGGTTTTACTCAAACAAAAAGAACCGCAGATATGCAGGGAGTCAAACAATTTATGGAACACGGTGCATTACTGGGTTCGCTGTGGATGGAAGATTTCTTTGATGTGGGGAATCCGCTTAAAAATGCGGGTGCACCGCAATGATTTTAAACTTAAAATAAAGAGAAGGTGAGGATTTTGCATCTTGAGTTTTTAGTGGAAGAAGCATCCCTATAATCAGCTTCGATCCAGCTTTTGCCGAAAATATTGCCATCAAATATTACCTCTAACATTCATGTTTTTCGAGGAAAACCAGATTTACTTCCTAAATTGCCTAAGCGTTTGAACGGTTATCAAGCATGGCTTCCCTCTGATTGGAAAATAGTTGTTTTAATAGATGAAGATTGAGAATATTGTCTAAAATTAAAAAAGCAACTAGAAGATATAGCAATATCAGCCGGATTAATCACTAAATCTTCCTGTCAAAAAGATAAATCATTTCAAGTCTTAAATCGAATTGTGGTAGAAGAATTAGAAGCATGGTTTTTGGGAGACGTTCAAGCAATTTGCCAAGCTTATCCTAAAGTCTCTGCCAATTTAGCTAATCAACAACCGTATCGCGACCCCGATGCTATTAAAGGGGGTACATGGGAGGCTTTGGAAAGAGTCCTGAAAAAAGCTGGATATCACCCGGGAGGACTAGAAAAATATAAAGCTTCTAGCGAAATTTCTAAATATATGAATCCTGAATCAAATCGCTCTAAAAGCTTCAAAGTCTTTTATCAAGGTTTATTAGAAATCATCCAGAGTAAGCAGGTATAATCAACTTTATAGACAATTTTCGCTCTCGTCATTGCTGAGCTAGGAGCCCGATCGATGATTTAAAGCTCAAACCTAGAGCTGCGCTTTCGGAGGACACGCTGTAAATAAATGTAACAAAACTTTTAGCGATCGCACCAGCGTCCTATCGATCCAAATCTTTAAGCGCATCCTGCAGCTTATGCCTTCTCCAACAATAACAAGCACATCGCTAACTCGGTAACTTTTCCTTTCCTTGCAGACTAATCATCTGTCGCCAGTTGCAGGAAAGCCCCCTGTGGCTTTTGTTCCGTCTGCTGGAAATTATCAAGACAATTGGGGAATGCTACCTAAAATTGATTGAAGGGCTTTATCGAATCTTCACACTGTTACGATATATTTAAAGGAATCGTGAAGTTATACTTCCGGAAGATGGCGAATTGTGTTTTTTGTGAGACAGTGCGATCGCGCAAGTGCGAGCCGAAAGCCAACAAATTTTAGAGCTGTTTGCAGCCGAGAGTTGCGCGGTGGGTTAATTCTCAGTAGAATTTATCCGGGTGGTTTTTGCCGCTGACGCGACAAACTCGTGTCGAACTGCTTAAATAAGAAAGTGACGTTAAGAACTTAATGTGATTTAACGTCAAAATTAAACCCAATTTCTGAAAATTGAGCTAACTTAACAAAGAAAGCCCCTGTTGCACTACTCAACCCGCAACGCTTCATTTGGGGTCAGAGTCGGTTTCTAATCCAGAGTTGCCGGCTTAAAACTAAAGCTACGAGCTTTATTCAATCGCAGATTGCGTATGATTCAATTCAGGGAAACAGGGTAATGATGGGTGTATCTACACGGATTGTATTGGTCCCAATTCCGGCAAGTCAAAAACTGTCTGCTAACTGTCTGGCCAACTACGCCGCAGCCGTTCACCCAGATATGCGCAGAAAACAGCGCCGTTCGATCGTGTCAAAGTTTTTGCGGGCAGTTCTCAGGATTTAGCAGATCCGGACACGAGTCCCTATTGTCAAGCTAAGCTCACAGAGTTTTCCTAGTTCTTGACAAACAATGGAAAACAACTTCCATTTTTTGTGAGAAAGGCTACAATCGGAAAGGTCTTGGCAAGATCCGATTCTCCCCGTTTGGTGCTTCGACCCTCTGCTGTTGCATTTGAGGCAGCAGATCCGCATCCAAAGTGGCGAAAGTTTGCCGTGCGACTGTCATGTCTGACAACCAGAGTGAAAGCACTAGGCGAATCAAGAGTTCGACACCTCGAACACAAAAGTTAGAGGGTTCCGTGCCGGAAAACTTGTACGGGTAAAAGATCGAAGTACCGAGTAAAAAAGCCAGTATTTTTTGAGGTGCGATCGCTCGCATTTCATAGTTTGCTTCTGAGGGCAAGGTATCGCAGATGATGTGGTAACTCGCTCCGAAAGAAAAAGCCGCACGCTCAATCTCAGGTCGCGATGTTAAATTCTGCGATCGATTGAATGCGATCGCTGCTTCAAACCCGAACTCGAACTTTGACTCATAAAACTGGTGCAGTTTCTGTAACAGATTCAGCTAGCAGACCGAAAATCCCACTATTTTTTCCTGCGGGAATGTCAATACTGGCTAACTTGTCTAAACTACAAACAGACACTATTCCACTGTTATTTATTCTTTAATTCAGGAGCATGAGGAAGACGGCATGATCCAGGCTAACACCGTACTCGAAAACACAATCACACCCGAAATGGAAACAATCGAGTTGCTTCGGAGCGCCGAAAGCGTTCTACCTGAGAGCGAGTTGGAACTCTTTATCGACGAAGAAGACGATCGAGAAGAATTCTTAGACTCTCAATCTGAGGACGACAGTAAATCTGGCAAAGGCGCTAAAGCCCGCCGTCGGGCACAGGCTAAGAAAAAGCATTATACTGAAGACTCTATTCGTCTTTACCTGCAAGAAATCGGTCGGATTCGACTGCTGCGAGCTGACGAAGAGATTGAACTAGCGCGCAAGATTGCAGATTTGCTGGATTTAGAGCGAGTTCGAGAACAACTGCTCGAAGAGTTAGACCGCGAACCCAAAGACAGCGAATGGGCTAATGCTGTAGATATGGCACTCCCTGCATTCCGTCACCGACTCCACGTCGGTCGGCGCGCCAAGGAGAAAATGGTGCAATCAAACCTGCGTTTGGTGGTGTCGATCGCCAAAAAATACATGAATCGCGGTTTGTCTTTCCAAGATTTGATTCAGGAAGGCTCTTTGGGGCTGATCCGGGCCGCTGAAAAATTCGATCACGAAAAAGGCTACAAGTTTTCTACCTACGCAACTTGGTGGATACGTCAAGCCATCACTAGGGCAATCGCCGACCAATCCCGCACTATCCGCCTACCGGTTCACCTTTACGAAACCATCTCGCGGATCAAGAAAACTACCAAACTCCTGTCTCAGGAAATGGGTCGCAAGCCTACGGAAGAAGAAATTGCTACCCGCATGGAAATGACGATCGAGAAGTTGCGGTTCATTGCTAAGTCCGCACAGTTGCCCATCTCTCTAGAAACTCCGATCGGCAAAGAGGAAGACTCGCGTCTGGGAGACTTTATTGAATCTGACGGGGAAACGCCAGAAGATCAAGTCTCGAAAAACTTGCTCAGGGAAGACTTGGAAAGCGTTTTGGATACTCTTAGCCCCCGAGAACGGGATGTACTGCGGCTGCGTTACGGCTTAGATGACGGACGGATGAAGACCTTGGAGGAAATTGGTCAAATCTTTAACGTCACCCGCGAGCGGATTCGCCAAATCGAGGCTAAAGCCCTGCGGAAGTTGCGCCATCCCAACCGGAACAGCATCTTGAAAGAATATATCCGCTAGAGTAATTTTCTAGCATCACCCAAAAGAGTGATTCGCACTCTTTTTTTGGGGTGGGGAACCCCCCGCCCCGAGTTTTAGCTATAGCTGTTAAATTTTGTGCTGCTAACTGCACGGAGCAATTGCTATTTGCTGCCCAAATCGCCCTGCCAAAATTTTGGGAGTCCGTTACGGAACTCCCAAGCTTTGCAGTGTCACAAAAGTCTTAACTAGAAAATTACATCAGGCCCCAAAAGTGAAGCACGCCTTGACCGGAAACCAATTCGATGATGACAGCGGCAGAGAAACCAATCATCGCTAAACGACCGTTCCAATTTTCGGCTCCTTCGCTGAAGCCCCAGTTCCAAGCGTTGCGTTTTTGTTCTTGCATAGTGCGAACTCCTTTCGTTAACTTTTGTAAGGCTTATGTAAATAAATATAACAGTGACTTGAAAAAAGTGCAAGCTTGTGTATGGTGACCTAGGTCACAAGGGTCGATCGACCTTGATGATTTTGCCTAACGAGGAAAAATAGCCAACTCGGTATCGGGGTCAAACAAGTGAATTTTGTCATGGGCGATGGCCAACCAAAGCTCCTCGCCAACTCGGATCGATCGCTCAGGAGGAACCCGCACTTGCATCCGCACGGCCGGAGCATCCGTCAAACAGACCCGCAAATAAGTTTCGTGTCCCAAAGCCTCTACAATTTCCACTTGTACCGAAAGATTTTTCGTCGCAGGGGGGTGAATGCTCAGATGTTCCGGCCGAATGCCCAAAATTAACCCTCGTCCGTCATATTGTTGTAGACTTTTTGCCCAAATATCGGGTAAAGTAAAGCGAAATTGCGGGTGATAAATCAACAACGGGGCAGTAAATTGCACCGACAAAAAATTCATCGGCGGAGAACCGATAAACTCAGCAACAAACAGATTAGCCGGCTTGTTGTAAAGCTCTAGAGGTTGAGCTACTTGCTGAAGCTGGCCGACCTTCATAATAGCAATCCGATCGCCCATAGTCATCGCCTCAGTTTGGTCGTGAGTTACATAAATAGTTGTAGTTCCCAACTGTCGCTGCAACTGCACAATTTGCGATCGAGTTTCCGCCCTCAATTTTGCATCAAGATTCGATAGCGGTTCGTCCATCAAAAAAACTTCAGGATTTCGAGCCATCGCCCTACCCAAAGCTACCCGCTGCTTTTGCCCTCCCGAAAGTTGTTTCGGCAAGCGATTTAAAAGAGATTCTATTTGCAATAATTCAGCTACCTCCCGTACTCGTTTTCCTACTGCCTTTTCCCGTTCCGACAAATAGCGCAAACCCGGAGGCAGCTTGCGAGTTGCTCCTCCTAAAAAGTCCTCAAACACAGGATAAATAAGAGAATTTTTAAAAGAATGAGAAGCTAAATAATTAATAACCTCTTCTAGCTTCTTCCTAATATTTTCTATCTTCGGGATGCTTCCTTCTTCTCCTTGTATCTTCCCCCTTATCGTTTCTTCCTTCTTCCTTCTTCCTTCTTCCTTCTTCCTTCTTCCTTCTTCCTTCTTCCTTCTTCCTTCTTCCTTCTCCCTTTCCGAGCGGCGCAATCCAAAGGCGAGATTATCGTAAACTGTTAAGTGAGGATAGAGAGCATAATTTTGAAATACCATAGCGATATCTCGGTCTTTAGGAGGCAAATCGTTAACCAGCCGATCGCCCACCCAGATATTGCCGGCCGTCAAGACTTCCAAACCAGCGATCGATCGTAACAAAGTGCTTTTTCCGCAGCCCGAGGGCCCCACCAGCACCATGAACTCGCCGTCTTCGACCGTCAGGTTAATGCGTCGCAAAACGCTGTTAGACGAAGGGCTATCGGCCACAGGCGAGAGACTTTCTGCGACGCTGTTTGCTTCTTTTTCCTGTTCTCCTTGGCGGAGCGGAAAACTTTTGTAGATATTTTCTAATACAACTTGCGCCATCGGACGATTTTAGATTTTAGATTTTAGATTTTAGATTTTAGATTTGGGAATGGGGCATTGGTCATCAGTCATTGGTCATTGGGTATTTGTAATTAGTCATTGGTTATTAGAATCAACCACTAACTAATGCCCCATGCCCCATGCCCAATGACTGCTGACTGCTGACTAATGACTGCTGACTGTTGACTATTGACTGCTCATAACTTTGATAATTTTTTCACCCGGATTGAGGTCAAAAACTCGATCGCCCGCAGCATCTTTCCCCCAAAAAGCTATAGCATCAGTAGCCGAGCGCAGTAGACGGCCAGAATTAGTTAAAAGTTTGACCTCCGTATCAGGAACAGCGCGCAGCAAGCCAACTAAAGCATCTTTAGGCTCTGCGAAGCGAAAAGCTTGAGTGCCAATTTCGCCGCGGTTAGTAAGTCTGACAGAACCGGCAGGCATTCGTTTTGCCCAACCCAACTCAGAAAATAGCACCAGACTGTCGTCCGGGTCGAGAGTGATGCAACCGACCAACTGTTCCTGCTTCCGCAACCTGGTTACTTGAAAACCCTGGGCGGTGCGGCCCATTGGTGGCAGTTGTTCGTCATCGATCTCAAACCGGAGGACTCGACCTCCAGAAGTTGCGATCGCCACTTGCTCGCCGACTTTACCCAGGCTCGCGCAGCGCAGCCGATCGTCCTCCTTGAGTTTAACAACAGTAACGCCGCGATTAGTCAAATCAGCAAATTCCTGCATCGCCAAGCGCTTAATTTTTCCTTGCTGAGTCAGAGTTACTAAATCCGCCGCCTCCGAATTTTCCGGCAAAATAAAGTGTGCGACTGTGATTTCCGACAAAGCCGAACCGGCACTTTCTTTAGTAGCACTCGGCGACAACAAACTGACGATCGGCGTTCCCCGGTCTTTTCCGTTAATAGTAGGAATATCAGCCACTTTCAGCGGGTAAGCTTTGCCGTTAGGAGTTAAGACAACCACAGTGCGATCGGTTTTCGTCAGCTTTGCCGTCACAATAAAATCTTCATTTTTTTCTAAAGCTGAAACTGATTTTTCGCGACTTTTCGACGAACGCGGACGTTCCCCCGCCGCCGCCCGGCGCCGCACGTACTGCTTGTGCGTAAATTCAACAAGAGTTTCCTCTGCCTCTGGAGAAGGCAATAAGTTAGGGACAACGGTTGCCGGCGACAACGGCTTCACAGCAGAATTTTTCTTACTTAAAACTTGTGGTTCGGCGGTTCCCGCGCGTCCTGCTGCCCCATCCACGAATTTAGTGCGGCGTTCGTCAGCGTACTTGCGTTTGAGCGATCGAAATTCCTTCTTCAAAGCCTTCAAAAGTTCGCGCCTGTCACTCAACAACCGCTGCAACTCTTGAATATTCGTCATCAACTCCTCAAACTCAGACTGCAAATTTTGCCTTTCCAGACCAGTCAGCCTGCGCATCGGCATCGCCAAAATCGCATCAGCTTGACTTTCGCTCAAATTGAGGCGAACTTGCAAAGTTTGCTTAGCAGTAGTACCGTCAGGAGAATTTCTGAGAATGTCGATCGCAGCATCGAGATTTGTCAAAGCCAACATTAAGCCTTGGACAATGTGACAGCGGCGTTCCGCAGCCTGCAACTCGTAATTGTAGCGGCGGGTAAGAGTCACTTCCCGGAAATCCAGAAATTCCTGCAACAATTGTCTCAGCGTCAACTGTCGGGGTTGACCGTTGACAATTGCCAGCAAAATCGCGCCAAAATTTGTTTGTAGGTCAGTTTGTTGATAAAGACGAGCCAGAACCGCTTCAGGGGTAAATTCCCGCTTGAGTTCAATCACCACTCGAATGCCTTCGCGATCGCTCTCGTCGCGCAAATCAGCAATACCATCAAGTCGGCCGGCATTGACCAACTCCGCCACCTTTTCAATCCAAGCCGCCTTATTTACCTGAAACGGAAACTCGGTCACGACGATCGCCGTTTTACTGCGCACCTTGCGATTCCCAGGCACCTCTTCTACCCCCGCCACACCCCTCACCGAGATGCTACCTTTACCCTTGGTGTAGGCATCAACAATGCCCTCTGTAGCGACGATTTCCCCCCCGGTCGGGAAATCAGGACCTGGAATTAGTTGCAGCAACTTCTCGTCCGAGAGTTCCGGGTTTTCAATCAAAGCAATTAAACCGTCTACCACCTCCCCCAAATTGTGTGGCGGGATATTAGTTGCCATGCCCACAGCAATGCCAGCACAGCCGTTGAGTACCAGAAACGGCAACTGAGCAGGCAGCGCAGTCGGTTCCTGCTGGGAACTGTCAAAGTTAGCAGTAAAATCAACAGTTGCATCGCCGACTTGGGTGAGCATCGCTTCGTGGGCGATCGGTGCCAGCCTCGTTTCCGTATAGCGCATAGCAGCCGCCGGATCGTTGTCCACCGAACCGAAATTGCCGTGACCCGCCAGCAAAGGATAGCGGCTCGAAAACTCCTGAACCATGCGCACCAGAGCGTCGTAAACCGATTGGTCGCCGTGGGGGTGATATTTTCCCAAAACATCTCCAACGACCCGGGCGCACTTGCGGTAAGGTCGGTCTGGCGTCAGACCGAGTTCGTGCATCGCGTACAAAATTCGACGGTGAACCGGTTTTAAACCGTCGCGGACATCAGGCAAAGCTCGCCCGACGATCACACTCATGGCATATTCGAGGTACGATTGCTGCATCTCGGCGTGCAGAGCCGTAGAAATTACTTGCCCGGAAAGTAGGTTGAGTTGTTTAGCCATGAGTCCTTGTGTCCGTTAATTCCTGAGTGAAGACAGCCTCTGTCAATAATGTCGAGGTTGCCTGTCTCGAGTGAAAAGCGTTTGCCGCAGGCGAACCGAAATTTCGGCCCCAGCGCCCAGTTGGAGAATAAAAATAAACTTAACTTGTGAAAGCAGAATCAGAGTGCCGAAGACGGGCAATACTTGCCTCTTACTCTCCACTCTTACCCTAACCTCTATGTTGCCTTCATTTGCGCCTACCTGTCTATTTACCGCCCGCCGTCAGAAGGTTGATTCACAGGAGAACGCGGAATGCCAGAAGCTCAGAACGTAGTGAGGCTTTAGCCCTTCCTAGGAAAGCGTCACGAGGGACTAAAGTCCCCGCCAATCTATGATAGAATTTAATTGTAATTAGGAATAACCATCTACGCGAAGAAATATTCTATTCAGGAAAAAAAGCTGATTGCTCTCGTCTCGGTACAGCGGTAGCGTGGAGCAACCAGCAATGGTAGAAGAGCGATCGTACCGTATTTTGGCAAGCGTGATGGACTCGGAAAGCATTAAAAAATAAAAGTAAGCGCAATTGCAATACCTCTGGTACTGGTACTTGTTTAGAGCTTGTAGAGGTGCTTGGACTATGAGTGAAGTTCAATTTTTGGGCTATTCAAGAATCGAGCGTCGCGGTGACTCGCTGAAAGTGTCAAAAATGCCGATATAGAAGAATTCAGCAGTCAAAAGCTCTCCTCGCGACCTCTCGTAGTCGGACAAACGCTGGAGGAACGGAAGCGTCGATATTTTAAGCAGTCTCGATGGTCAAAACTGAGAATTAGGAATCTCCAACAATCCCTGCTAGATTCGCTACTCCGAATGCTGCGGCGGGACTATGTGAATAAACATGGCTTGATTCTAAGAGCAGGAAAGAAAATAATTGTCACACCTCGCCGACTCTAATACCAGTTTCAAAAAAGAATCCAACTGTAGGTCCGCGATCCAAACCCCTATCCAGTAACTCAGTCCCCATCTAAAATCTAAAATGGTAGAAGCCGGAGGCTTGACCGAAAGAGAGGATACTATAGTCGTGGACGCACGGGTAGTCAGAAACCCGGTTTTTTCATAGCAATACTTCGTTATAGCCCCCCGAAACGATCGAAAACCCGGTTTCGAGGCGTCATCGAGGCGTCCATGATTGTACTAGAAACTTCCTACCTGAGAATCAGGAGACTCTCGCCAGTGTCAGCTCTAGTTATAAAAAACAACTAAACTGTCTGTGTGTAGTAGTCTAGTCTAAATGATGATGGTACTGGATGCTTAAGGGCATCTGTACACCCTCTCAGAGCTAGTGGCTCAAGTATATACATACGGGTTTTGCAGGGTTCCCGGCTGATGGCGCTAAAAACTCTGCATTTTTGACGGGGAATGTACTCCCCGTCCCGTGTTCCTCTTTGGACTAAAGTCACAAAGTTTCTATAATTCCCATATTTATTTATGAAAACCGTTCTGATTGTAGAGGACGATTTGGTTAATGCTCGAGTTTTTTCCAAAATTCTGACTAAGCGGGGGGGCTTAGCGGTGAAGCACACGGAAAATGTTGAAGAGGTGATGCAGATTGCTGCCAACGGCGAAGCTGATTTGATTTTAATGGATGTGTCACTTTCGCACAGCGTGTACCAGGGCAAATCTGTGGACGGCATTAAGATTACTCAACTGCTCAAAGCTGACCCGCAAACGGCCTCCCTGCCGATTATTTTGGTGACTGCTCACGCGATGGCCGGTGATAAAGAAACATTTCTCGATCAAAGCGGTGCCGACGGTTACATCTCTAAACCTGTGGTAGACCATCAAGATTTTGTCAATCAGATCAAGGCTTTGCTGCCTGATTGAGTGAACCATACATCAATAAGGAAGAAGGAACAAGGAACAAGGAAGAAAGAATTGTTTGTGGAAACAAACAATTAAAACTCTTGAATTACAAAGTTTTCTTGAATTCTGACTCTTCCTTCTTCCTTTGGATGTCCCTCGCACAATGTTATCAGGAAATTGGGTTTAAAACCCCGTCCTTCTAGGGCGGCTTTAATTTCTTAAATCCCTTCCTAAAAATCAGGAATTGCTGGTATTTGTAGTATACTAAAATAGTCAAGGTTAAACTCCTTTACCATCGTGAAACAGTTAAGACACACTTTTAGGTATAAACCGGGGGACGCAGAGCGGCGAAAACTCTTAAAACAGCTAAAGGATCAACGCATCCTTAAACCAGTAAAAACAAACAATTTTTTGATTTGTTAAGTAGGGTAGGGCATACCCAAACTCTAGGCTTGTATCCTAGTACGCTTTTGGAGATAGACCCTCTGGGGTTACTGTGAATTAGACTTGTCAATTTGTACTATTGTACGGTTGAAAGGTTTAAGGACTGCCGCAAGGACATGGTGCTTAAAGGTCAGTCGATGAATTAAGAATCCCCACGCCTTTAGGCTGGGGAGTGTCAAGTGTTCTGATTTGTAATTAGTGAGGAAAAACTAGAAACCTGCTACCTGAGAATCAGGAGACTCTCGCCAATGTCAGGTCTAGTTATAAAAAACAACTAAACTGTCTGTGTGTAGTAGTCTAAATGATGATTGTACTGGATGCTTAAGGGCATCTGTACACCCTCTCAGAGTTAGCGGCGCAAGTATATAAATACGGGTTTTGCAGGGTTCCGGGCTAAGGGCGCTAAAAACTCTGTATTTTTGACGGGTAATCTAGTCCCCGTCCCGTGTTCCTCTTTGGACTAAAGTCACAAAGTTTCTATAATTCCCATATTTATTTATGAAAACCGTTCTGATTGTAGAGGACGATTTGGTTAATGTTCGGGTTTTGTCCAAAATTCTGACTAAGCGGGGGGGCTTAGCGGTGAAGCACACGGAAAATGTTGAAGAGATGATGCAGATTGCTGCCAATGGCGAAGCTGATTTGATTTTAATGGATGTGTCACTTTCGCACAGCGTGTACCAGGGCAAATCTGTTGACTGCATTAAGATTACTCAACTGCTCAAAACTGACCCGCAAACAGCCTCCCTGCCGATTATTTTGGTGGCTGCTAGCATGATGGCCGGCGATCGAGAAACATTTCTGGATCAAAGCGGTGCCGACGGTTTAATCTCTAAACCTGTGTTTGACCATCAAGATTTTGTTAATCAGATTAAGGCTTGGCTGCCTGATTGAGTGAACCTTACCTCAAGAAGGAAGAAGAAGGAAGAAGGAAAAAGGAACAAGGAAGAAAGAATTGTTTGTGGAAACAAACAGTTAAAACTCTTGAATTACAAAGTTTTCTTGAATTCTGACTCTTCCTTCTTCCTTTGGATGTCCCGATCGCACAATGCTATGAGTTCTGACTTTTAATTAGTGAGGAAAAATTTGAGATTTTTCAACTCATGAGATTGAAGTGTGCGTTGCGGCTAGGAACCAATCTATCCTCAAAGATCGCAACGCTGTTCACTCATTTATGCAATCTCAAAACTATTATTAGTCTTCGTCCTCATCGAAGTCAAAACCGATATCATCATCATCGTCAGCATCAGCCCCCAAGGAATCATCCTCTGTCTCAGCGACAAAATCGTCCTCATCAACCTCAACTTCCTCAAAATCCTCATCAGCATCAAGGTCAGACCCGCGCCCGATCTCAAAACCACTCTCGATCGTATAAGCGCGGCGCGCCGTACGGTCATCAAGTACCACATTTTCCTGCAAATCCTGGATGTCGTCATCAAACACAGTACCATCAAAACCAGCATCCTGAACCCCAGCATCCTCATAGGCATTGAACCCAGTACCCGCAGGAATCAGGCGGCCGATAATCACATTTTCCTTCAGGCCCCGCAGCCAGTCAGACTTACCTTCGATCGCAGCCTCAGTCAACACCCGCGTAGTCTCCTGGAACGAAGCAGCAGAAATAAAGCTATCAGTATTCAGCGAAGCCTTAGTAATCCCCAGCAACACCGGAGTATAATCCGCCGGCGCTCCACCAGTAATTGACATCGCCTCATTTACCTGCTCAACCTGCCGCAATTCCACCAACTCGCCCGGGAGCATAGTAGTATCGCCACCATCTTCCATCCTCACCTTGTTAGTCATCTGGCGGACGATTACTTCGATGTGTTTATCAGAAATATCCACGCCTTGAGACTGATAAACTGACTGCACCTCATTCACCAAAAATGTCTGCACCTGTTGGAAACTCTCCAACGCCGCCTCAAAAGTAGGCTGCCGCTCCTTGAGCACGTGGAAGAACACCTCTAGAATTTCGTGAGGGTTAGCAGGTCCGTCGGTCAAAGCTTCGGCGACGCCCACGCGCTGTCCGTCGGAAACGATCGGGTTTTGACCGGGTAACAAAGGATACTCCTCTATCCGGCCATCATCCTCGATCACCGCAAGTTCCACAACATCGTCATCGGTAACCACTCGAGCTGTCCCCGGCCGCTTGGCTAAAATACAGGCTTCCTTCGGCTTGCGCCCTTCGAGCAGTTCCTCAATCCGCGGCAAACCCTGAATGATATCCCCAGTCTTTGCCCGCTCAAATACCAGGATCACTAAATTGTCACCCCGCTGCACTAAGTCGCCGTCGTCTACGTGCAGCACCGCACCGGCCGAAACCCGGTAAGGACGAGCTACCCTGAGCAAGAGTTTCGCTGATTCTGTTTCCGATGCCGGTATAACCTTCACAACTTGGCCGGACTCTTCGAGAACAACCCCCGGAGCTATGGAGGTACCAGCCACTAGGAGTTGACCCGGACTCACATCCGGCGTACCGGCGACTGAGATTTCTATAGAATCCGCATCTCGCATTACCAACAGCCGGCGCACGGGTTCGTTAATTCCCTCGCGGATGCCGCGAACGATACCGGCTTCTTTGCAGAGAATCTCGGTGCGGGCGACTACTGCCCCGGGCGCGATTCTCTGTCCGTCTTCGACCAAAAGCCGCGTGTGGGTGCTGCCCTGAGTGGGGTCAGCAGATACGTCCCGCCGAATCACTAGGGATTCCAATATCACTAGCTGCAAGCGGAATGTCTTGGAAGCTCGATCGCCCCCATCGGCTACTGTCACGGCCAACTCTTCGGACGCAGTAACGTCTTCAGGCGAGCCCCAAGCCGGCCCCGAACCGTCTGCCCCAAAAGCCATAGCATCGTCCTCATCGGGCAGCAGCTCGATATCTGCTGCCAGTTGCGGAGCTCCGGAACCTATTTCTAAAATAAGCTGAGTCCGCAGCAGTTCCAATCCTTCGACTGATTTGACGCGCTCTCCATCCTTATAAGGCAGTCGCTGTACTGCTTTCAAAGAGATTGACTCGTTCAGGGCGGTCTGAGATGGCACTGGCGGCTTATCCGGTACCGCAAATTCTACGACTGGCCGCAGCAGCAAAGCTGGACCCTCGGGAGTTTCGATATACTCGGCATAGCCCAATTCTTCGGCAATCAAGCCTGGGAAAATTTCTTGACCGGCGTTGACGATTTGACCTTCTCCGAATGTTAGCGGCGGGCGGTCAACTACATGGAGCGTGCCCGGTTTGATCACAATTTCCCGGAGGATGTCATTTTTCTGAGTGATTTCTACGGCCCCGCTGGTTTGGCAGAAAATATCCTTGACGACTTCTGTACCGGCTTCTACGTACTGACCGTCTTCGACCAGCAGCAGAGAAATATCTTTATTCACCTCGTGGCACTCTTCTGGTATCCACAGCAGGGTGCCGCCTTTGACGACTTCGTAGCCAAGTTTAGCTTTGCCGCGCTTGTGGACTTCTACGCCGCCGTATTTGACTATGCCCCCTGTAGCTGTGCGGTAGCTGTCGTCGAGCAGTTCGGCGACGACTTCGCCGTTGATGACTTTGCTCCCGGGAGCGGTTTTGAGGGAAAACCGCTGCTTAGAAGCTGTTTCGATTGTGTAGTGGTCGCGGCCGCCTGCGCTTTCGGCTCGCACGACTGCTTGGTCGAGCAGGACTTGGGCGGTGATGATTTCGATTTCTCTGGGGTCAGCGATGCGGACTACGCCGCCGTGTTCGGAGATGAGTTTGGTTTCGGCTATTACGCTTTCGGCGGGAATGCGAGAGCCGTTTTTTACGGCGGGTTCGGCGCCGGGGGGCAGGTTGTAGACTTCTCCTGAGAGTATCCAAATCAGCCCGCCTTTGCTGGCTGTGCGGGTTGTGTTCCCTTGGCGGTCTGTTTTTTCTTCTGGCACTAAGTCGGCAAATTTGGCTTCTCCGGCTAAGTCGGAGGCTACGTCTGTGGTGACTTTTTCTGTTGTTTTGCGGGCGGCGCGACCGACGATGGGCACTTCTGCCAAAACTTGACCGGGTATGGCGCGCTGTCCGTCTTTGACCATTAAGGTTGAACCCTGGACGATGGCTAGTTCGATTTTGAGTTTTTGATTTTTGGCGCCGGATTTACCTTCTTCAAAGCCGTCGCCTTCAAATACGAGTTTGCCGTTGTTTTCGGCTACGAGCGCTTCTTCGCCGTGTCTGGTGCGGAAGGCGCGGGTTCGCAGGTTCTTAAATTTGACTGTGCCGGGGAAGGGGGCGCGTTCTTGTTTGGCGACTTCTCCGGTGAATACGCCTCCGGTGTGGAAGGTCCGCATGGTGAGCTGGGTTCCTGGTTCCCCGATCGACTGAGCTGCAATAATGCCGATGGCTTCTCCCATGTCTACCATTTTCAAGTGGGCGAGACTCCAGCCGTAGCAGTGCTGACAAACCGATCGGGTTGATTCACAGGTCAGGGGCGATCGTAAATACACCTCTGTCACTCCTGATTTACCAATTTCTGTCGCCAGCTCCTCGGTAATTGGCTGATTTCGGACGGCTTTTTCGCTCCCGTAAGCTACGAGTTCCCCGGTTTTGGGGTGGACCACATCTTGGGCAAAAACGCGCCCTAGGAGTCTGTCCTTGAGCGGTATGAGCACTGTTGCTCCGTCTGTCATCGGTCGCACTCGAATTCCCCGCTGGGTGCCGCAGTCTACTTCCCGGACGATGACATCTTGGGATACGTCTACCAACCGACGGGTGAGATAGCCTGAGTCTGCGGTCCGCAAGGCTGTATCTACTAAGCCTTTGCGCGCTCCGTAGGAGGAAATAATGTATTCGGTGACGGTGAGTCCTTCGCGGAAGTTGGTTTTAATTGGCAAGTCGATGATTTCTCCTTGGGGGTCGGCCATCAATCCGCGCATTCCGACTAGCTGCCGCACTTGAGAAATGTTCCCCCGCGCGCCGGAGAAGGCCATCATGTAGACCGAGTTTAGGGGGTCTGTGGCTCGGAAGTTTTTGACTACTTCGTCTTTGAGATCTTCTGAGGTGCTGTTCCAGGTGTCGATTACTTTTTGGAAGCGTTCGACTTCGGTGATTTCGCCTCTGGTGTATTTTTGTTCTGTGATGCGGATTTCTTCTTCGGCTGCATCTAGGAGCGATCGTTTTGACGGGGGCACTTGCAGGTCGTCTACGCTAATCGAAACTCCGGCTCGTGTCGCAAAGCGGAAACCCAAGTCTTTGAGTTTATCGGCCATTTGGGCTGTACGGGCCGTTCCGTAGTGCATGAAAGACCAAGAGATTAATTTTTTGAGCTGACCTTTGTCAACAACTCGATTGCGAAAAACAATTTCCTTCTTTTCTGTCATTTTTCTGAGTATTGGTAATTGGTAATTGGTAATTGGCAATTGGTAATTGGTAATTGGCAATTGGTAATTGGTAATTGGTAAGTAGAGCAGCAGGAAAAAACACCAACTATCTTGTAGGCGTTGGTTTACCGTATAAGTACGAGAGCTAAGCTAGGAGATGAATGCACTCACCCGCCCTCCCCATAGTAATGTTTATTTGCACCTACCTACTTAATTGGTAATTGGTAATTGGTAATTAGTAATTGGTAATTTTTCCGGCTTCGGTCGCTATTATTTGTTAGCGATTTTTTGTCAGTTATTACCCCTTACCCCTTACCTTTTACCCATTACCTCTTACCTCTTACCCTTCCCAATTCCTAATTGTTAATTACCGATTCGATCGTTTGGTGATAGATAATCCTGCCCGGAGTAGTGCGAATAAATTGATTGATCAACTTGCCCTCTGCGTCTTCCCGAACCCGACGGAACTTGTATTCTTTCGTCACTATACCGTCGGTAGAGCGTTCCACCTTCAGCGGTTCTCCCTCGGGTTCTGCGTTTTCTATGGCACCTTGAAACCTCACCCACACATAAGAGTGCAAGTCAACGACTCCTTGTTCGTAAGCGACAACCGCGTCGGTGAGGTTTGAGAAATAGTGACCGGATCCTTTTTGAGCGTCAGGATTTTCGGCTGTCAAGTAATAGCAACCGAGCACCATATCTTGAGAAGGAGTAACGATCGGTCTTCCGGTTGCCGGCGACATAATGTTGTTAGAAGCCAGCATCAGCAAGCGCGCTTCCGCCTGAGATTCCAGAGACAAAGGCACGTGCACGGCCATTTGGTCGCCGTCAAAGTCAGCGTTAAAAGCCGGACAGACTAGCGGGTGAAGCTGAATTGCTCTCCCGTCCACCAAAATCGGCTCAAAGGCTTGAATCCCCAAACGGTGCAGCGTCGGCGCCCGGTTCAGCATTACCGGGTGTCCTTCAATCACCTCCTGAAGCACGTCCCAAACACTGGCATCGTTGCGCTGGATCAGTTTTTTGGCAGCTTTGATGTTGTTGACCAATCCTTGGCGGATCAGGCGGTGGATGACGAAAGGCTGGAAAAGTTCGATCGCCATTTCCCTCGGCAAACCGCACTGATGAATTTTCAGTTTCGGCCCCACCACAATCACCGAACGCCCGGAGTAGTCAACCCGTTTCCCGAGCAAGTTTTGCCGGAAGCGGCCTTGTTTCCCTTCAATGATGTCCGACAGCGACTTCAGCGGGCGGTTGTTTGCGCCCACCACCGTCCGGCCCCGGCGACCGTTGTCAATCAGCGCATCCACAGCTTCTTGAAGCATCCGCTTTTCGTTGCGGATGATAATCTCCGGCGCCAGAATTTCTTGCAGTCTCGCCAAGCGGTTATTGCGGTTGATAACTCTCCGATATAGGTCGTTGAGGTCACTCGTTGCAAAACGCCCGCCGTCTAGCTGCACCATCGGCCGCAAGTCCGGGGGAATCACCGGAATCACATTGAGCACCATCCAATCGGGATGGGAACCCGTAGCGATGAAGTTGTCAATCACTCGCAAGCGTTTAATCAACTTCGCCCGCTTTTGACCTTTAGCATTAGCAATATCTTCCCGCAGCTTTTCCGCTTCAGTTTCTAGCGGAATATTTTGCAGCAAAACTTGCAAAGCTTCAGCACCAATCCCCACTTCTACACCTGTGAGTGTGGAATCTTCGCTGTAAAGTTCGTCTTCTATTTCCAGCCAAGCATCTTCCGTGAGCAATTGCTTGTATTGCAGCTTCTCTGCATTACCTGCATTGAGGACAACATAGGCATTGAAATACACGATTTGTTCGACATCTCGCAGCGGCATATCTAACAGAATTGCCATGTAACTCGGGATGCCTTTGAGGTACCAAACGTGAGCGACTGGAGCTGCTAATTTGATAAAGCCCATGCGATGGCGGCGGACGCGAGATTCAGTGACTTCAACACCGCATCTTTCGCAAACAATGCCTCTATGGCGAACTCGTTTGTACTTCCCACAATGACATTCCCAATCTTTTGCAGGCCCAAAAATGCGCTCGCAAAACAAGCCATCCATTTCAGGTTTTAATGTCCGGTAATTTATTGTTTCGGGTTTTGTCACTTCGCCGGTTATCTGACCGTTGGGTAAAGTTCTCTCTCCCCACTGTCGAATTCTTTCTGGTGAAGCTAACCCTATCTTGACGTAATCAAAGCGTTGTTCTATCTTAGCCATTTTGACTCCAATTGATGATTTACAGTCGATTTATTGTGGTAATTTATCTTTTTTGTTGGCTTGTTTTGCGGCTTAAATCAATTTTATTCTCCTCTATATGTGACATTTCTTTTGATATCAGAAATGACATTTCTGGATACCCCAAATTCCTGAGCAATTTTAGCAATGGATTCTCCGGCTTGAATTCGTTCTCTGATTTCAAGAGCTTGAGCAAAAGTAAATTTGCGATCGAGATGTCCACCCATGCGAGGAAGTGGAACCTCTTGACCTGCTTCCTTCCAAGTGACGTGATATTTAATATAGTGTATGGTTTTGCGGCCGACACTGTATTCCTGTGCTACATCTTTCATCCTCTTTCCTGCTGCTAGCTTTTGCCGAATTTCTCGCACCTTTTCCCAGTCTAATTTGGCATTGGAAAGGGGATGACTTTTGCCTTGGGTGCGTCCTTTCTTGGAAGCATCTAATGAATTTTGGGAGCGAGTACCAGCCCAAAGGTGTTCTGGATTGATGCAACTGGGATTGTCGCAGGTATGACAAGCATCCATCGAAGTCGGAAGTTCATATCCTAATTTCTCTGCTAAAATAGCACGAGTCACTGATTTTGATTTTCCATTTTTCAAGTACCTGCCATAACCTGGACCGTCTTTTGAACCTTGGAAAATGATGCAGCCGCTGTCTTGAATTTCTCCTAAAAAATTGGGTGAAACTGTAGTGAAGTTATCGGGAATATTTGTCTGAAGTATCTTAATAATAGTTTCATGTTGTACTCCATACTCTTTTGCTAGGTGGTTCTTGATGGTTCCAGATAAATATTTAGTCTGAATTTCCCGTAGTTGTGCGATCGACAATATGCCAATACCGGGAATACTTTTGCGTCTGGGAGTTTTGCGATCGCGCCCAATCATCTGCCCGGTATTCTCAGCTGCAGTACCTACTACCAGATGTGCCGGGTTGATGCAGCTTCGATTGTCGCAGGTGTGGCAAGCAAAATAACCGGAATCTAGAAATCCTGCTATTTTTGATTCGAGGACTAATCGATGGACTAATACCGTTTTCCCCTCGAGCCACTTGCGCGCGTAACCGTTGCCAAACTTGCTCCCTTGCCAGTTAATACAGCCAGTCTTCAGGTCAACTTCTCCTTCTATTCCTGGGACAACTGTTACAATAGTCATGTCAGCGTCTCTCCTCTTAAGAGCGTTGATTCGCCTCACCAGTGTTCGTACCACTGCTGAGGCATTTTAATTTGAGATTGTCGATTAAAGATTAAAGAATTGAATGCTGTCAAAAAATCTTTAATCTTTAATCTTTAATCTTTAATGCCTAATCCTCGTCGAGTTCGTCACGAGAAAGGGATTCGTAAGTAGGCCGGGAGGGCGATCGCTTGCCCCCAGCATCCGCCATCAAATCCACCTCAACGTGCTCGCTGCCCTCGTCGGACGTATTCACCTTGTGCACGGCAATATCCAAACACAAAGACTGCAACTCCCGCATCAGCACCTTGAAAGATTCCGGCGTACCGGGGCGCGGAATGGCTTTGCCTTTAACAATGGCGTTCAAAGCCTCGTTTCTCCCCTGCATATCGTCCGACTTCACAGTCAGCAACTCTTGCAAGGTGTAAGCTGCGCCGAACGCTTCCAGGGCCCAGACTTCCATTTCTCCGAACCGCTGACCCCCCTGCTGTGCTTTGCCGCCCAAAGGCTGCTGCGTTACTAGCGAGTAAGGGCCTGTGCTGCGGGCGTGGATCTTGTCGTCTACCAAGTGCACCAGCTTCAGCATATAGGCGATGCCGACTGTGATCGGGCGATCGAACGGTTCCCCTGTTCTGCCATCGTAGACAATTGTCTTGCCGGGGTGCTTTTCGCTAAACACCCAAGGCTTGCCTGTTTTTTCCCTGGCTTCCTGCAGCTTGCCGTGTACGGTTTCCCGCGACTTTTCAGCGCCGTGCATTTCATCAAAAGGCACCATCTTGAACCGCATCGACAGATTTTCGCCGGCCCATCCCAGCAAGCACTCAAAAATCTGACCTACGTTCATCCGCGACGGTACGCCCAAGGGATTGAGCACTATGTCCACGGGAGTTCCGTCGGGCAAGTAGGGCATATCCTCCATCGGCAGAATCCGGGAGACGATGCCTTTATTCCCGTGGCGGCCGGCCATTTTGTCGCCGACTTGAATTTTGCGCTTTTGAGCTACGTAGACGCGGACGACCATGTTGGCGCCCGGGGGCAGTTCGTCGCCCTGTTCGCGGGTAAACACCCGCACGTCCACCACGCGGCCTTTTTCGCCGTTAGGGACGCGGAGGGAATTGTCGCGCACGTCGCGGGCTTTTTCGCCGAAGATTGCCCTCAGGAGTTTTTCTTCCGGCGGTTGGTCGGATTCGCCTTTGGGGGTGACTTTGCCGACTAGGATGTCGCTGGCTTCTACCCAGGCTCCTTTGCGGATAATGCCCTGTTCGTCTAGCTGGCGCAGCGCGTCTTCGCCGACGTTAGGAATTTCGCGGGTGATTTCTTCGGGGCCGAGTTTGGTTTGGCGGGCTTCGATTTCGTATTTTTCAATGTGGATGCTGGTGTAGATATCTTCGTACACCAAACGCTCGCTGATTAGCATGGCGTCTTCGTAGTTGTAGCCTTCCCAAGGCATGTAAGCTACGAGGATGTTGTGACCCAGAGCGAGTTCTGCTCCTTCGGTGGAGGAACCGTCGGCGAGCACTTGACCTGCTACGACGCGATCGCCTTCATAAATCAGCGGACGCTGGTTTAAGCATGTATCTTGGTTTGAGCGCTGATATTTTTGCAGTTCGTGTTCGATGCAGCCGGAGTATTTTTGCTTCCAAACCGAGGGCTGTTTGACTTTGAGTTCGTCGTATTCCCGAATCAGGAAATGTTCTTCGCTGGAGTTGGATTCGGCATCCGAGGCCAGGGGTCTGACTATAATCCGGGTGGCGTCGATGTATATCACTTCGCCGTTAATCCGGGAAACTACAACCATCCCGGAATCTCGCGCGGCCTGAGCTTCTAAGCCGGTACCGACTAGGGGCCGTTCCGGTTTCAGCAGCGGCACGGCTTGCCGCTGCATGTTTGAACCCATCAGTGCTCGGTTGGCGTCGTCGTGTTCCAGGAACGGAATCAGGGATGTGGCGACGGAGACGATTTGCACTGGCGAAATCGCCATGTAGTCCACCTGCATGGGTGTGGTGGTGGTAAATTCTTGGCGGTAGCGGACGGCTACGGTTTCGCCCAAGAGGTTGTTGTTTTCGTCGAGGCTGATGTCTCCGGGGGCGACGCGCAAATCGTCTTCTTCATCGGCTGTCATGTAGACGGGGGCTTTGTCGCGCAGCACCTGTCCTTTTTCTACTGGATAAAAAGGAGTTTCGATGAAGCCGTAGGGGTTGACGCGGGCGTGGGTTGCTAAGGAACCGATCAGACCTGCGTTGGGACCTTCTGGTGTTTCGATCGGGCAAATTCGGCCGTAGTGGGACGGGTGAATGTCCCGCACTGCAAACCCGGCGCGTTCCCGAGTCAGACCTCCTGGGCCTAAGGCGGAAAGCCGGCGCTTGTGCGTCAGTTCTGCTAGGGGGTTGGTTTGATCCATGAACTGGGATAGCTGGGAGGAACCGAAGAATTCCTTGATTGCTGCTACCAGGGGTTTGGGGTTGACCAGAGATGCGGGGCTGAGGGAGTCGGCGTCGGAGACGGTCATTCTTTCGCGGATGATCCGTTCTAAGCGGTTGAGGCCGACGCGCACTTGGTTTTGCAGCAGTTCTCCGACGCTGCGGACGCGACGGTTGCCTAGGTGGTCGATGTCGTCGGTGGAGCCGATGTCGAATTCGAGGTTTATTAGGTAGTCGATCGCTGTCAAGATATCTTGCGATGTCAGCACCCGCATGGTATCGGGGACTGTCAAGCGCAATTTTTTGTTGAGTTTGTAGCGGCCGACTCTGCCCAAGTCGTAGCGTTTGGGGTCGAAGAAGCGGGAGTGGAGGAGCTGTTCGCCCCCGGCTACGGTGGGGGGTTCGCCGGGACGGAGTTTGCGGTAGAGCTCCATCAATGCTTCTTCTTCGCCGAATTGTCCTTCTTTCTCGATCGTTTTTTGGAAGTATTCCGGGTGCCGCAGGGAGTCGTAGATTTCGCCGTCTGTGAGTCCCAATGCTTTGAGCAGCACCTGGGCTGAGAGTTTGCGGGTTTTGTCGATTCTGACCCAGACTAAATCGTTTTTGTCTGTTTCAAATTTCAGCCAAGCGCCGCGGTTGGGGATGAGCGAGGCGTTGTAAGAACGGCGGCCGTTTTTGTCGGTTTCTGATTTGTAGTACACTCCGGGCGATCGCACGATTTGGTTGACTATCACCCGTTCTGCGCCGTTGATAATGAAAGTGCCGCGCTCGGTCATCAAGGGCAAATCGCCGATGAAGACTTCTTGTTCTTTGATTTCCCCTGTTTCTTTGTTAATCAGGCGGGTGGGTACGTACATTTGCACCGAGTAGGTGCTGTCCCTGCGCTTGGCTTCGTCCACGTCGTATTTGGGGCGCTTGAGTTTGAAGTCTTTGCCCATGAAGTGGAGTTCCAGCTTGCCCGTGTAGTCTGTAATCGGGGAGAAGCTGTCGAGTTCTTCGATCAGTCCGGCTTCTAGGAACCAGCGGAAACTTGCCCGCTGGATTTCGATCAGGTCGGGCAAGGTGAAGGCGAATTCTGTGTAATCTTTAGTGGTCATGGGTGTCCTTTTTCCGCAGTGGCTCTAGCTTTTTACATGGCGCCAAGGCAGGGCTTTTTTACCTTGTTGCGTTTTTTTGATGGATTGTGTGAGAGAATTTATATGATGTTTTCGATCGTCTACCAACTGCTACAACGGTTATTTTTGCGGGTTGCTCGCAGTATTTTTGTGCGGATTTTGGTTTCGATCGAGATGCTTTTAGCTCCGATCTCGTGGTGTTCCAGGATAAATCCCCTACACTTTTGACTCCTAAAATTGACTTGACAGCTATTGCCAAATTGCTGAGGTTCCAAGTTTCTTCTAATGTGTAAGTTTGAGGTATTGCGTGAAGTTTTTGGCGATCCCGAAGGTTAGCGTACTCGCGTTGTGTTGGCCTCAAGCGGGCGACATCGCAGTCGCGGATACTAAGCCAACGCCCGATCGGTCGGTTCTTTTTATTATAGGACGCAAATCCGATCGCAGCAGGCAACGCCAAAAGAATCTCAAATAAAGGATGAATCCGGTTTTTGGGCCAGGATATAAATGGGATTGTCCCTATCGCTTGTCCCTAAATCGACCTGTTTTCCTCGTTTCTCTGTTCTGAATAAGCTAAACAGAAAAGCCGAATAGCTGACAGGCATTTTCGGTTGTCTGCTGGGACAAAGTTAAGAGAGAAACTCCTCTCAATTTAGCAACTTGCTCGGCTACGTAGTAGACGTAGGCTGGTTCGTTGCGTTTTCCGCGCTGGGGTACGGGGGCGAGAAAAGGGCAATCTGTCTCGACTAGGATGCGATCGCTATTTACCATACAAGCTGATTCTTGTATTTGCAAGGCTTTTTTAAAGGTGACTGTTCCGCTAAAACTGATGTAGAAACCTAGGTCTAAAAACCACTGGGTTTCTTCGGGCGTGCCTCCCCAGCAGTGCATGACCCCGCGCACTGGCCCGCGTGTTTGCCAAAAGTTCCTCAGCATTTGGGCCATTGGGGCGGCGGCGTCGCGACAGTGGATAATGACTGGTTTGTCAAGTTGCTGGGCGATTTCAAGCTGTGCCTCAAACACTTTAAACTGGTGTTCTCGATCGTCAGCTTTATAAAAGTCCAGTCCGGTTTCGCCGATCGCCACTACCCTAGAGTCCGAATTCGCTAATTCCCTAATCAGGATCGCAGTCTCATCTTTCCACTTGTCGGCATCTAAGGGGTGGAGTCCCACCGCAAAGGAGACTTCTGCGAACTGATTGGCGATTGCTTGAATGCCGGCAAACTCTTCTGGCTCTACACAAGAATGAACCAGCCGAACTACACCAGCTTCGCGCCAGCGTTCTCGAATGGCTTCTAACTCAGATTTGTAGGTCTCAAAGTTGATATGAACGTGAGTGTCGATGAGCTGCATGGGGGAAGCAGATTAGAGGTGATACGGGAGAATCCCTGTCGGTGAGGTATCAGGGGTCGAAAAAGCGAGACTAGGAGACTGGGAGACTGGGAGCAAGTGGGAGAGTGGGAGAGGGGGGAGGGTTCGAGGGGGAAAAATCTTTCCTCTTCCTTTTTCCCTCAGTATCCCTCCGTTAAATCCCGTACACAATCCGTTTCCGAACTTCACGCTTGACTTCTTCCCTCAACATCCTTCCCTTAAATCCGTCCCATCCCGTACACAATCCGTTGCCTTTCTTCCTTCTGTCTTACTGTCTTAAGATGCTACCGATGATGATGATACTTCGTGTGGCTTGAGAGTTCTTGCCAAGCGGGACTTTTTGCGAGCGCCGTTGTTGCGGTGGAGTACACCTTTTTTGACAGCTTTGTCGATTTTGCTGTAGACCTCAGACATTCGCTGCTGGACTTCTTGCATTAATTCAGGGCTCGGAGCTGCGGCGTATTTGTCAACGGCCGCAAAATATTTCTTCATCAAAGTTTTGACCGCTGACTTGTAAGATTTGTTGTACAAGCGGTTACGTTCGGCGATTTTGACTCGTTTGACGGCGGACTTAATATTTGCCATAGTTCAGTTGCTGGAAGTAGGTATTCATTGATACACCCTAGTCTCAAGACAGTCTCAAGACACGGGGATTTTGAAGGACAACCTTTTCGGGACCGAGCCGCAAAAAGCTTGATTTTAAAAGGCTGAGTCAGACAGCCACTCTCCACTCGCTCAGTTCAATCTGAGTCTGTGGCTATTTTTTGGCGATCGCCCGCGCAATAATTTTTTATTGACTTATTTAACGGCCCATTTTTTGCCCCTGACGATACCCAAAGGTATGACACGGATGTTACGGATGCCTCTTGCGTGGTTTCCACCGTCACCAGTTAAAGTCACGGTTTCTGGCGCCCAACTTTCCAGTATACAATAATTTGGCGTTTTTATAAAAAAATTATCAGGTGTTGGAAAAACTAATATAGCATCTATTCTGCAAAGAATGTGATTCCCTGAAAAATCCAAGTTAAGCTATAACAAAGAGTACGGGTTATTGGGGCTTCAGCAAGAAGCACTTACCGCAGGCAGAAGGCAGAAGGCAGAAGGTAGAAGGTAGAAGGTAGCCGGAGTAGAAGGTAGAAGGTAGAAGGCAGAATCAACATTCTCCCGCTTGCACACTCTCCCCCTCACACACACTCTGGCTCGGACACTCTCCCCGTCTGGTATCGAACCCTCTCCCGCAGCACCCGGCTCTCTGGTGCACAATTCCTCAGAAAGGTTGTGACTTGTCCTCAGTGTGGCAAAATCCTCGACAGAGATTTAAACGCTGCACTGAAGCCTTTGAAAAGGCCGCGAGTCTCGCGGTTTAAGCTTGTGGACTGGTGGTCTACTTCAGCAGGAGATAGCCACAAAAATCCCCAATAGTCAAGCAAATGTTAGTGAATTATAGACGGCATTCCTAATCTCCATGCTGCGAATCATTACTCAGTGGGTTGAGGCACAAGCTGAACTGCGACGAATCTGCGATCGCACCCATGACGAACTTGTCGTTCACAAAGAAGCCACCGTCCGGGAGGTGCTGCAAGCTATAAGGCGCAGAGGCGATCAGGCTGTGCTGCACTACACTGCTGAATTTGACCGCATGACCCTAAATGTGGAAGAATTACGGGTCAGCGGCGCCGAATTGGATGCTGCTTACCAGCAGGTGTCGAAAGAATTATTAAATGCAATCCGCTTAGCTTGCAAACAGGTAGAGGCGTTTCACCGACAGCGCGTCCCGAAGTCTTGGGTGCAGTTTGGTGATGACGAGATTGTTTTGGGCAAACGCTACACCCCGGTCGATCGAGCGGGAATTTACATTCCTGGCGGTCAGGCGTCCTATCCAAGCTCGGTGATCATGAATGCGGTGCCAGCGAAGGTCGCCAAGGTTCTGAGACTGGTGATGTGTACTCCCCCCGGACAGGAGAAGAAAATGAATCCTGCGGTGCTCGTAGCGGCTCAGGAAGCGGGAGTTGATGAGATTTATCGGGTAGGCGGGGCGCAGGCGATCGCAGCTTTAGCCTACGGTACGGAAACTATTCCGAAGGTGGATTTAATTACTGGGCCGGGGAATATTTACGTCACCCTGGCTAAAAAACTGGTTTACGGGACTGTGGGGATCGATTCTCTGGCTGGCCCGTCCGAGGTCCTGATCATAGCAGACGGCTCGGCAAATTCTGTGCACGTGGCGGCGGATATGTTGGCTCAAGCTGAACATGATTCGATGGCGTCGGCAATTTTGCTGACGGCGGATTCGGTGCTGGCGAGGAAAGTGGTGGCTGAGGTGGACAGACAGTTGGCAAATCACCCGCGCCGAACTTTAACAGAAAAGGCGATCGCCAACTATGGTTTAGTCGTAGTAGTTGACTCGCTCAAAGCCGCGGCGGAACTCTCTAACGAGTTTGCCCCGGAACACTTGGAATTGCAAGTTGCAGATCCCTGGGCTTTGCTCGACCAAATTCGCCACGCTGGGGCGATTTTCTTGGGCTGCTCGACGCCGGAAGCTGTGGGCGATTATTTGGCTGGCCCGAATCACACTTTGCCGACTTCTGGGGCTGCTCGCTATGCGTCGCCCCTGGGTGTCGAGACTTTTATGAAGCATTCGAGTTTGATTCAATATTCGCCTGCTGCACTTAAGAAGGTGAGTAGGGCGATTAATGTTTTGGCCGAAGCTGAGGGGCTTCCTTCTCACGCTGATTCGGTGCGGCTGCGGACTGAAAATGAGGGAAAGGGTGAGTTTTAGATGGTAGATTTGAGATTGGCGATCGAGATTTAAGTAGATGAGTGGGAAAATACATAATTAGTCAAAAGCCAGTGAAACGCAGTGAAACGAAGCAATTCGCTGGCGATTATCCTAGCTTTACATTCTGTGACAAGCGGCAAAGTTTATTTCCACCTACCTACTGACGCACTCCGGGCTTAAGAAACCCGGTTTCTTCAAGTATCTTGCTTAAATGACGCAATTACAGCAGATTTCATGTTTGGGAAGTACATCCCCGATCCATGCATCCCCGTAGGAACATGGCATTGCCTTGTCCCTACTACTTTATGAACCTGGAATACGCTGTATTAGTCATTAGTTGTAGCGAACTGCAACTAAGGAGGGTGTTCCTCACAGGGAATTTGACTTTACTTCATATTGCTCATCTAATTTTTTAAACTCTTCCGCTTGTTTCATAATTGCTTCATATTCCCCTTTTTTCCTAAATTATCCAAAACTTTTAATATTACTGTAATTATTGGCTAGACCGCTATGTTTAAACTAAATCGCCGTCAATTTCTATTAAGTAGCGCTGTAACGTTTGGTGCGGCAATAGCCTATGCTCAACTTAAAGCCCAAAACTCCCGAACTTCAAGAGCATTAGAGAAAGGACTATCCTCTCAGAAAGCGATCGTCGTCGTCGGAGCGGGGTTGTCTGGTTTGGTTGCCGCTTACGAGTTAGCAGCAGTAGGTCATACAGTAACAGTTTTAGAAGCCCGCGAGCGAGTAGGAGGGAGAGTTTTGACCTTGAGAGGCAAATTTAGTGAGAATCATTTCATAGAAGTGGGAGCAGCTAGAATTCCGTCTAATCACAATTTAACACTTGACTATGCTCAACATTTTGGTTTGACTCTCAAGAGTTTTTTACCACCAAAGGGGTTTTACATTGCTGCGATCAAGGGGCGACGTCTTCTGATTCCTACTAATTTATCTGTATTTATACCGGGAGAAAAAATATCAAAGGTTGCTAAAATTGCTCAAGGTTCAGATCGATTGCCACAAGCATTTGCTACCGCTCTAGTTGATAAAATTTATCTAGGATCTGCGGTTACTCGCATTGAACAAACTTCTTCAGGGGTTCAAGTCTTGTGCCAATCAGGACAGCAATACACTGGAGACTGCGTAGTATGTACTGTTCCCTTGCCAGTCTTGGGACAGATCAATTTTCAGCCTCCACTATCACCTCAAAAACAGCTTGCTATCGCTGGGGGTTATAACTATCGCGCAGCGACACGAATGTTTGTTGAATTCTCCGAAAGATTCTGGGAAAAAAAAGGATTGAATGGTTGGGGGTTATTTGACGATCGTCCTGAAGAACTGTGGCACCCCACTTGGGATGCTTCTGGAAAAACAGGCATTTTGCACGCTTATCTGAAAGGGGAAAATGCCCTCGCTATGGATGCCCTCGCCCCAGACCAACAATTCCCTCAATTACTACAGCGATGGGAAAAGATTCTCCCTGGTATAAGTGCTTATCAGGGCAAGACGACCAGTTATTCTTGGGCTAAAGACCCTTGGTCGAGGTCAGGTTGGGCATACCCGACTGAAGATCAAGAAAAAAGGTTGTTTGATGAACTTGGAAAGTCGGAAGGTAAAGTCTATTTTGCTGGAGAACACACTTCTACTACGAGGGGATGGATGCAGGGCGCATTAGAATCTGGATTGAGGGCTGCTCAAGAGATCCATCAGGCAAGAACTTAATTTTCTGATATTTTTGTGCGCTCGCGCTATCATTTACAGATTGGCCCAGAATGCGAGCGTAGAGCAGACTGTACCCACTTTTTATCGATCGCTCTTGGTCTTGGGAAAGCGATTGCTTATTCAGCAAGCCCTAGATAATGGTGACGTATTTGCCACCCACATAGCAGGTTCGATGCTCTGTTTGAGCTTGAAATTTGTTCAAATCCCGTTAAATCGCAGCCTAATAAACCATTACTTCAGATTCAAGACTCTTGTTTCTAGTTGAATATACAGCATATTCCAGTTTTATGAACTACCGTAGCAGCAGCTTGTAAACCAGTTTTTGAAGTGCTTAGGATTGACCAAGTCAAGGGCCGTAGCCAGCAAAATGTCAACCATCTTGGTGGTGCTTGGTGAGAACTGACGTAAAAAAGATTTGAGTTGCGACCATTATAATTTTATAGGATTAAAGTCAGGAGAATAGCGTGATAAGTTCAGTAAACTAGCACCAGCGGCTTGTATCAATGGTTCAATAGTCCCCAACTTGTGAGCGGGTAGATTATCCATAACAACTACTGCACCTTCCCATAAGTTTGGCGCTAAAAAATGTTCAATAAAGACTTTAAAAGCTCTGCCATCAATTGACCCATTTAGTGTCATTAATCCTACTACTTTTTTTAAGCTAATTGCTCCGACAACTGTGACTTTGGCGCCGCGATTAAATGGTTTTAAATCGTAGACCCTACTACCACATATTGAACGTGCATGGGTGAGTGTTAACTCCAATAAAACGCCCATTTTATCCAAAAAAACCAGGTTGTCAGGGTCAAGTTTTTTCACTTTTTCCCAATATTCACACATATGAATTTGCACTCTTTCAGTGGCAGACTGACTACTGCGTATGGTCTTTTTTTTCGCGTTAAATTTTGTTTTTTTAGTTCACGACACATCATGCTAGGGCTAATAGCTTCCTTGTAGTTCATAAGCCAATATTCACAATATTCTGACAACGATGCTCTCCATTGTTTTTATACCGTCGAGATCAATTCAGTCCGGCGCGAGTTTAACACACTTTTGGGGCTGACACCTTGTTTTCTGGGTTGAACACGACCAGTCGTTTGTTTTTGTTTTAAAATTTTTTGAACAAACCCTTTACTCACATCAAATCAGGTGGCTACTTTTCTAATTGAGGTATCACCTTGTTCATGAACTTTAACTATTTTCTCACGCTACTCGATCGAATAAGGTTTCATTTTTTTCGTTGATGTACTCAATACAGTGTATGATATATACATGGAATCTGCTGTATGTTAGGAAACCGGCTTTCTGCCTAGGTAATGATGATGTGGGTGGAAAGCGCGAAATTGTGGAAAGTAGGCGACAATCAACGAGAAATTTAAAGTCTAGTATCGGAGATTTAAAGGGGCATGGTATTAAATACTGTTTTGGTAGCGATCGACAATTCAGAGTTAGCGACTCAGGTATTGGAAGTTGTAGGACAATTTCAGCTAGAACCGGCGGCAAAGGTGATTCTAGTTCATGTTGTCAGTTCTGGTAGGTCGGATTTTGACGCGGTTGTCGATCGACCTCACCCTCAGGGAGATGAGATTGCTTACCGAGAAGTGGAGAAGTTACTGCAATCTTATCAGGAAAAGTTGCCTTGCCAGAGCGATTTAGAAATTGTGTCCGGGGATCCAGCAGAGGAAATTTTGCGTTTGGCTAATATTTATAAAGCCGATTTAATTGCGATCGGCTGTCGGGGTTTGACTGGTTTAAAGCGGATTTTGGAGGGTTCGGTGAGTGCGGAGGTTGTGGCTGAGGCTCCTTGTTCGGTGTTGGTGGTGCGCGCCAGATGAGGGGGAAAACCGCATAATATCGATTCCGGCTGCACCGTCTGTCATTGTTGACGGTTGACTGTTGACTGTTGACGGTTGACGGTTGACTAATGACTAATGACTAATGACTGCTGACTAATGACTAATAACTAATGACTAATAACTAATGACTAATGACTAATGATTGATATAACCGCTGCAATCGGTAGAGTAGATATTAACCCATTTGCTGCAATCCCTTACTGTGCAAATTCTCCTCAATGTGGTGCATTTCCTTCATATCCTCACCCGCAACTATCCCGTAAATTTCAGTGTAGATTTTCCCGTATTTAACCTTCTCTAAAGCTGACAAGATTATCAAGTCCTTGCGATCGAGTTCGGGTTTCAGTGTGACAAGAATGGATTCCAAAGTTCCATCCATTCGCCAGTCACTGGAATATTTAGCCACCTCCTTTCCCAGCCCCAGTAAGGTATGGCGCTGCACACAAAGCGGAGTCGAGCCATTAACTCGGAAATTGGCATCTATGGCATACAACTGTCCCTCAGAGTCTTCCAGCACGTCGAAGCCAATAACGCCGAAATAACCCTGTTGGTGAGCATATTTACCAATAGCGGCAATCATCTCAAAAAACCTACTCATGTCGGTTTCGCGGTAGTGAATCAGTCCCCCTAAATAGCTGCCCTCAGGGGTGACAAGTTGGCTAGTAGTACCGATGAGCCTGATATTTCCCGTTTTGCTTACATAGAACTGCACGCAAAAGTTCTGCACTTCATTCTTGACGAATTCCGATACAATAATCGTATCCAGCAACTTAATATCGAGATATTTCCTCACTTCCTGCAAGCAATAATTCAAATCGCTGGCGCTTTTGATAATATAAGTGCCTTCTCCAGAAAGTCCGTGGGATGTTTTAATCAAGTAGGGGAATTGCTCTGGTAACTGAATGTTTTCGAGATTGACTTCGTGCAGATTGTAGGTTTCGTATTTCGGACATTGTACGCCTAATTCTGCTAGCGTTGCTTTGCTGAGCAAGTGGTAGTGGATGTCGGGATGGACGGCGTGTTTTTCAGGTTTGAGATTGTCGAAGGGAAATAGACTCAGGAGTTTGTCAAAGCGATCGCTTCGGCTGAGATCTTCGAGATAAGTTGAGCAGTCTATCATCTCCATACTGCTGTAGCTGAAGCCAAAATGCTCCCGCCAATAGTCTATCAGCGATTTCGGCGGCTGATTGATCGCAATCCCAGGGATGGCATCGCCTAACACAGCCAGATTTTTCCAAGGTTCCTTCTGACCAATCTTGTCGAAAGAAGTTTTGGTGGCTTCACTGCTGCCGTCTTGAATAAAGTATTTTTGCCTGTTGGGGTAAGCAGCCCAACTGGCAGTTGCAGGGTAATTTAGGATGAACGCATAACGTGCATCTGTGATGTCTGGAGCAAACAAATCGGAAAGAGAATTACCCTGAAAGTAAGGAAAGTCGTATGTTGAGTTCATAGATACATCCAAGTCGAGTTTGAATTGAACTGTTTTGCCGGCCGCTAAGTAGCTCGACATAATTAAAAGTAGGGTGGGCTATGCCCGCCCTACAAATTGAAAAATTGTTTATTGATGTCCAGCTACTTAATACCTAGGAAACAAGATATTAGCTGCGGAATTTTAACTCTATCCAACTAGAGAGAATGCAACCTCAATAATTTCAACGATAGACGAGTTGTTTTTTCTTAGTGAACACAGCCACCTTGTCCATTCCTGAGGTTCTATAAGCACAAGCCATGTCGGTTGAGTTATGCGCCCAGCCAACCCGCCCTTGAGGGTCAATGATGACGCACCCAGCTTCTCCTGCTACCTTAGATGCCAGAGTCTCAATTGCCATCTGCGCTGCTTGGTCTGGGTGCTTGCCGGACGCTAGAATGTCGATCGCCGTCTTAGCCAGAACTACGGGTATAATCGACTCGCCATCGCCTGTGGTCGAGCAACCGCCCTGTTGACTGTCAGCAAACAAGCCTGAGCCGATAATGGCGCTGTCGCCGACGCGACCGGCGGGCTTATTCATAGTGCCCCCAGTTGAGGTACCGGCAACTAAGGTGCCATTACTATCCAAAGCTACACAACCAACGGTATTGGGGCGGTCAATAACTTCTTTTTCCTCCTCCCACTCTTCCTGTTGCTCATCCGCGATTAAGTCTTTTTTTGTACACATCTCGGCTCCAATTTCTGCCGCAAAATGTTCTGCGCGATCCGCTACTAAGAACATGGGTTTTTTATCCATAATCTTTCGCGCCACGGAGATGGGATGGCACACGCCTTGAACATTTGCGATCGCTCCCCAAGCTAAGGAACCGCCTTCCATGATCCCTGCGTCTAGCTCTACTTCTCCCTTACTGTTGAGAACCGATCCAAAGCCTGCGTTAAATGTCTGGTCAGCTTCCAGAACCCGGATAGCTGCCTCAACAGCTTCTGCTGCGGTACCCCCGCTTGCGAGAACTGCCCAACCAGCTTCTGCTGCTGCGGTACAGCCTGCATTGTTGGCTGCAACCTTGTCTTCTGTGATGGTTTTTGCTCCACCGTGAACAATAATACTCAGTACCATAAATTTCCTTTTTTTTATCTTAAGTTCTACTTAAAAATTTCTTACATTAATAATCAATTTTTAAGTAGTTTTTTCTCCCTCATAGTTTTATACATTAGCTGTGTTTAATTTGGCGTTCTTCTATCTTCAGATATAATTAGATTTGTCGAGATTTGTATTCCTCTAGACCTAGCTACTTACGAATTATTAATATATATGTTGCCAAAGTTAGGTCGATAGTTTGAGCAAATTTAGGTGCGAGTTAGTTAAGGAAATTGAAAGAGTTAGGGAGTAAAGATGAGGTAAAACTTAAGGCGATGCACTACACCTTAACAGGCAAAATCGGTAAACGTGAAGAAGGAGACTTTGAGAGACAATAAGTGCGATCGACCTTCACATCACTCTGAGTCTTTCTGCTTACCCGCCAAAAACCCGCACAAACGCAGTAAACTAGCGGTTTGCTCCAAATTCAGCGCTAGCAGCGACACTCCCTCCAACCGAGACTGGACCCAACCGTCGCCCCCATACCACTGCTGAAATCCATCAATTCCCAGGCTCAACAACAGCCGCAGACAATTCTGCTCAGCAATATCGCGGTGGGGCGATTCCCCCGTGCACGGTCAATCGATTTTAGATTTTAGATTTTAGATTTTAGATTGACCCCACGGATAAATGCGGGGGCTTGAGGATTTTC
>NZ_JAUBTO010000007.1:0-113514 GCF_036702495.1 Microcoleus sp. C2D2
TTGAGCTAATTGTGTACAATCAAATGTTTGTTTTCTACCGCGACCTGGCTTATTATATAGTCCGAGCATTCCCTCGGCCTCCCATCGATTCAACCAGTTATACATAGTCTTATGACTGATTTTAAATATTTTCTTCAAGTCTTTATTTTTGACACCTTGCGAAACCAAGATCAAAAAATGTGCTCTTTGACGCACTTGATGATGTCTACTTTCACGATAAATTCGGATTAGTAATTTAAATGAAAGTGGATTAACATCTCTAAGTAAAAACATACACAATATCTCTCTGTACAACTCAATAGTCTTATTGTAGCATAATGTTTGTTTGTGTAATTAATTTTGCTTAACTACTTACTCAGAAGTGGATGAGTTGATTGAGTTTACTGAAGAGTTAGCAGCTTAATTTTTTATATCCAAGAGGAGAGATATGAAATTTATTTCTTTGACACTGGTGGCTGCGCTTGGGGTTTTAAGTCCAGCAATGACAGCTTCGGCAATTTCAGACGTTGTGTGGAAACCTGTTCCTGGAACAAAGATTAGACCTCTTGCAAAAATCCTTTCGATCAATTGATGGGACGGGCAAGATGCCTATCCCACAAGAGTTATTTTTTCTTGTGGGATGGGCCGAAGAGCCCGTCCTATTTATTTTTGCAAGAGGTCTATTAATAATGATTTTTGGTATGTAGGAACTAACACAATAAATAGACAAGGGGCTCGTATTACCTTTGATGTGAGGACTAACTCAAAACAATACGTGCTGTACTCCGCCAATTGCCAAACTCGGATGATGCAGAGACTAGCAGAGGGAAGCGTTAAAACCGGAAAAATTGTAGTCTATGAAAGATATCGAGAAGCGTACTTTCCCCCTAATGAAGTTCAAAGAAAGGTGCTGAACTACGCCTGCAGTCAAAAAAGGTAGTAAAATCAGGTTTCTACAAGTACCGGGTTTTAAATTGTGCTCGCTGGCGCCGAACTCCGATCGCCAGTTGACCCAATTTTGGAGAGATTACGATAACTTTATTTAGATAATCAAGAGTCGGCAGATTGTCAGCAGGCAATTAGGGATTTACGGCAGCAAATTAACCCAATTCCCCGCGATGCGTTTAGCGTGCAGCAGGTTTATTCTCAGATTGAGCAAGCTTGGACGGATGGATTTTGGCGGTATCTGAGTCAGCGCAATATTGATTTTCTCCGCACTCAGGTTGCGCCGCTGCTGAGGTTTGTGGCGGGGGTGGATGTGGCGGCGGCGACGTTTACGAATAAGGTGGAACGGTTGAAGCTGGAAATTCTCACCGATGGGGCAAAACCGGGGAGGTTGGAATCGATCGCGGAGGATGTGAGTCGGTTGCCGGATTTTGTGTTTGAGGACTCCCAGCGTCGGGGTTCGGCGGATTTTTGCTTGTCGCATCGGCTGCGGAGGGCGACACCGGATGAGTTAAATGGGGCTCACGCTTCTTTGGCAAATCAGATGAGAAATCGGCGTCAGCGTCCCAGTTCGTTTATTGAGATTGATTTGGGCGATCGCATTGCTACCAGTGGTTATATCAGCTTGCCAGAAGGGGGAGAACAGGTTTATGTGGAGGAATATCGCCAACGAGTTGAGGCTAAGGTGTTGGAGATTGTGGAGACTCACCGGACAATTGCAGCAATTCGCAACCGGGAAGCAGTGACGGACTTGCAACTGGTGGCGTTAGAGCGTATTCTAAGGCAGGAGTTAGGTGGGGGAAATGTGCAGTTATCCGAGTCGAATATTCGCAAGGCGTTTAATCTGAAGGTGAATAGTTTATTATCGTTTCTGGGAGAGTTGTTCGAGATTGAGGCATTGCCGGATTATCAAGATGTGGTAAGGCGGAATTTTGAGGATTTTATTGCCCAACGGCAGTTTAACTCCAATCAGATTCAGTTTTTAAGGGCCGTGCAGAATGTGTTTTTGAAAAAGCGGCGGTTGGAAGTTCCGGATTTGTATGAGGCACCGTTAGATCGGTTTGGGGAGGATGCTGTGGAACGGTGGTTTACTCAGCAGGAAGTGGATGAGATGATTGAGTTTACTGAAAAGTGAGCGGCTTAATAGTTAATGATTGATTTCAGATAAATAAAAGAGCTATTAAATTTATGAATAACAACAGAGCGCTTTCGGTCATAGAACAAGCGATGGAGCTATTGAACCGCCAAAATGGCTCATTAAATATAGTAACAATCAGCCGGATAAAAGGTGAAATTAGGAAAGAGATTTTGAGGCAGGCGTTAGATGCGATCCAAAGTATTCATCCTCTACTGAACTCTCGGATAGTTGGAACGCTCGAACATCTCGAATTTACAAATCAAGGAACAGGAAAAATTCCTTTATGTGTAGTTTCACAGGGCATACATGACAACTGGCAAGATGTTGTGACAGAAGAATTGAACAAGACTATTGATAGCAGTCAGGTTCTGCTAAGATGCGTTCTTATTTACAAACAATCCGAAATCAACACCAGCTATTTAATCACAACTGTACATCATGCCATATCAGACGGATTATCTTGTATAAGCTTACAATCAGAAATCTTGAAATGTTACCAAATAATTACCTCGGGAGATTCCATTGATATAGATTGCGAGTCTGCTATTCCACCCTTAGAGGAATTATTACCTAAATGGATGAAAGGAAAGAAAGGGATCGACAAGGGCAAATGGTTTTTGCTGAAAATGAAATTACAAATGCTTTTACACAAACCAGAAACATTAGAGTCTGAAGAGACGGTTCCCATTGAGTCTCGTAGTTGTGGCATGAGTCATAGATTCTTAGAAAAAGAGTTAACCCAAAAATTAATTGAACTTTGTCGCCAAGAAAAGACAACAGTTCAGGGGGCATTATGTGCAGCAATGCTACTTACAGTAGCTAATAAAATTAGCAGGGAAAAGCCAAGAAGCATTAAGGTTTCATGCCGTTCTTATGTGGATCTGCGCAGGCGTCTAGAACCTCCTATTAAACAGAAGAATATGGGGTTTTTCGCTTCATTTTTAACTTCCTTCCATCAGATAAAACCTCAGATGTCGTTTTGGGATTTATCCAGAGATATTACTAAGAATATTGAATTAGGTTTAAAAAGAAAAGATTTTTTTAAGCCTTTAATGATGTTGAGAAAAATCCTTGAATATTATATTGACAATCCTGATGAATTATTGCTCACAATTTCGGTGACTAATATTGGCAGAGTTAATATTTCTGAAGTTTATGGGGATTTGGAAATAGAAGAAATCAGTTTTCTTCTGTCTAATGCTATTTTCGGCAAAATGTTTGCAGTTGCAACGGCTACTTTTCAAGAAAAAATGCTTCTTAATTTCATAGCATCTAAGCCTTCACTTAGTCAAGAGACTATAGAGATGCTTGCTACAGGTGTCATCAATTGTCTGATTGAGGTTTGCCAAGAAAAGGTTATAATGGCTGTCAAATAATGGCAAAAGAGGAAAGAAGTCACCCATGCTAAGGAGCCCGAACTGCGATCGAAAGTTGACCAAATTTGGGATAGATTGTGGTCGTCGGGACTATCGAACCCGATGGATGCGATCGAACAATTCTCCTATCTGCTATTCCTCAAACGCCTAGACGACGCCGAGAACCAGCGCGAGAAACAGGCCAAACGCCGCAATCAACCGTTTGAAACGCAAATTAACCCAGAATTGCGGTGGTCGCACTCGATTAACTTTAAGGCAGATCGGGAGCTCAAGCATCTTCGCGATCGGGTTTTTACCTGGTTGCGGACGGCGGGGACTGAGGGGAGTTCTTTTGAGCGATATATGCAGAATGCTGAGTTTAAAATCAGCAAACCTGCGACGCTGATTGAAGTCTGCAACTTGATTGATGAGATGAAAATCTCGGAACAGAATCAGGATGTTCAAGGCGATTTGTACGAATATCTGCTGAGTAAACTCAATAGTGCCGGGCGTAACGGACAGTTTCGCACGCCTCGCCATATTATCCGCATGATGGTGCAGATGGTTGACCCCAAACCGAAGCAACGAATCGGGGATTTGGCGGCGGGGACTTGTGGGTTTTTGGTGAATGCCTGCGAGTACATTTGAGAACAGCACAGCGAACCGGATGAAAAAGGAAAACCGCAGTTAATCGGGGATTTACTCAGCGACGAAGAACGGGAGTTTCTGCAAACAGAAGCTATTACTGCAGCATTGATCGAGAGAGGACTAAAGTCCTTACTACAAACCTAATTAATCGTATTAGTTTGGGGGTCGGGGGAGGCGAAAACTCAGGGGACTGAGGATTTGATTGAGGGTGCGCAGTTGTTGTGCGGTACCCAAACAAATCAGCATATCTCCTCCTTCGATCGCAGTGTCTCCAGTAGGCCCCACAATCAAAGTCCCGCCAGCGCGCCGCACCGCTAAAACCAAGGCCCCCGATTGCGATCGCAACTTGGCATTTCTCAAAGTTTGCCCGACGTAGACACAAGTATTGGGATCGATCAAAAATTCCTCCATGTAAAAAGAACTATCCGTGCCCGTCAAAACACCGTCTAAAAAATCCATAACTTGAGGCCGCAAAGCAGCCGCCGCCATGCGTTTTCCCCCGGTAATGTATGGGGATACAACGGCATCGGCGCCGCCCCGCTGCAACTTCTTTGCGGCTTCTTCTGTGGTGGCGCGGGCGATCGCCCGTACCTTCGGATTCAGAGTTTTCGCTGACAGGACAGTGTATAAATTCTCGGCATCCGAAGGCAAAGCTGCTACTATGCAAAGTGCGCGATCGAGCCCGACATTCAGCAAAGTTTCGTCCAGAGTCGCGTCTCCTTGGACAGCCGTGTACCCCAGCGCCAAAGCTGCCTCAACCGACTGCACCGCCGAATCTATCACCACAAAAGGAATATTTTCTGCCTGAAATTCCAAGGCAATCTGACGCCCAATGCGCCCAAAACCGCAGAGAATGTAATGCCCGATCAAAGAATCTACCAATCGTCGCTGCTGCCTAATTCTTGCTCCTTCTTGAAAATATCCTTGAATCAGCGCTTCTGTAAAGCGGTTGACGATGAAACCAATCACAATCACGCCCATCAAAATCAGGCATATGGTAAACATTCGCCCGCGTTGGCTTAGGGGCTGAAGTTCACCGTAGCCCACAGTTGCTAGGGTAAATACTGTCATGTAAGCGGCATCGAGCAAAGACCATTTTTCCACTTGCCAATACCAGAGAGTACCGGTGCATAAAATGCCGCCAAGGGCTATGACTCCGCCCCTTAAGTCTTTTTGCAGGCGCTGGTACTTTTGCTCTAGAGTTGAATACACCGATCGGGCTGACCTATTACCTATTAGCTGGTCACCATTGTAACCATATCAGCCCTAGACGCAGGGGGGGTCAATCGATTTTCGATTTGCGATTTTAGATTTTAGATTGATCCCAGGGATAAATGCGGGGGCTTGAGGATTTTCGATTTGCGATTTTGGATTGATTCCACGGATAAATCACGTGGCGGGTACCACCTTTGAAATTCGCTTGTCAAAAAGCCGGTTTTTTCCTAGATACTTTGCTGCAAAACTCAAGATTTTGACTCTTGACAAGGCCCAAAAACGGATACCGTGCCACGTACTTAAGTCGTGGAAAGATAAAAAATTTAGACCCTAGTTCAAGCTCCCAGATTTATCTGTCGGGTCAATCTAAAATCTAAAATCTAAAATCTAAAATCGACTGACCGGTTTTTTTTTGTCTGAGTCCCGACTGAGTTCCAATCCCGTCGCAGAGGTGGCGATTGTTTTGATTGGCGATCGGATTTGTCTGAAAATAATTGCGGGCTCCATTACAACCCTGCTGCAACAAATCCTCAAGATTAAAATTCCACAGCATCACCGTACCGTCAGCACTAGCACTAGCGATCGCCTTGCCGTCTGGACTAAAACTCGCACTCCAAACAGCATCCTTGTTACCTTTTAAAGTTTTGAGCAATGTACCGTCAATGTTCCACAGCCTCACCATTTTGTCTGTGCTTGCAGATAGCAACATTTGACTGTCGGGACTAAAGCTGATATTTGTCAATCCACTTGTATGCTTTAAAATACTTAGCGGTGTGCCGTCTTTACTCCAAATTCTCGCATTTCCCCCAGCACTTGCAGTCGCCAGCATTGCTCCGTCGGGACTGAAAGTTACACTCATAATTTTATCACTTTCAATCTCTAAGCTTCGGAGCAATTGAATATCGGTGCTTGCTTCGATGGACTGCTGTTTTTGCAACTTTTCCACAACCTTTGTCAAACTCCAAAGTTTAACAGTACCATCAGTGCCAGCCGCAGCAATTATCTGACACTCTGGGCTAAAACTCGCGCTGGTTATCCAACCTCGCTCGACTTTTAAACTTGACAATTCTTCACCGTTGATTGTCCAGAGTTTAACAGTTCCATCGGCACTTGCTGAAGCAATGATTTTACCATCTGGACTCAAACATACGCTTGTTATTTTACCGCTGTGTCCTTTTAGATCGTGAATCAATTTGCCATTTTTTTGCCAAATTTTTACAGTGCGATCGTCGCTGGCTGAGACAATAATCTCACCGCTAGGATTGAAGATTGCCCTTCTAATTTTATCAGTATGCCCTGTCAATGTTGCTTGCAAAGTTCCATTAGTTTGCCAAACTTTGATAGAATTATCATCGGTAGCAGTCACAATCGTTTGACTGTCAGGACTGAAACTCGCGAAAGCAAGGCTGCTGGCTTGACTCTGCAAGCGGCGGCGTTCCCGAAAGCTGTAAACTGCCTGTTCGAGGGCGATCGCCACTCGCATCTGAATATCTGAGCTGACTCCGAGCGATCGGTTCATTTCTGTAACAGCTCTAATGCTTTCTAGCAGAGATTCCTCTTTTTTATCGGCAGAAAACAGCGTTTCTGATAGTAGACTGAGAGTGAGAATTTTGTTGTTTCTTTCTTCGATTGATGGTTTAATCCAAAAGGCTCCTATCAGAATTAATATCAGTATTCCTGCTGCTGCTGTAACTGTTTGCACTCTCAGTTGTTGCTCGCGCCAAAGTTTAGCTGCAATCACTTTTTTTTGCTTTTGTGCTTCGCTTAGTTCCTCTAGTAACTTTTTTTCGCGTCGCAGCTGTTCTATTTCAGCTTGATGCTGTTTTTCTTGACAGCGGAATTGGGCTAATTCCGCTTCTTGACTAGCATTTAAAAATTGATAATCTTGGGTACACAAGCTTTTATTTGCCGCCCATTTTCTGGCATCTTCCAGTGCTTGACCGCGCAACAAGCGAGATTCATCTTGACAGTTTTTAGCTATCCATGCTGTTAGAGATTCGGCATAGGGGCGCAAGTCACTGAGTGCTTTTTCTACCCAGTTTGGGTTGAATATAGCTGCGTAAATGCGGTTGTATACAGTTAATTTTCCAGCTCGTTTTACTACTAATCCGCTCAGCCGCAATTCTGTTTGTTCGGGAGTATCATCTGCCCAGATTCCTCCAGCATCCCTTAACAAGGGTAATTCAGGCATTTCATCCCCCGTTTTTAAGGGGGGTTGGGCGGGATCAAAGGGTGGCAATATTTTTTGATATAATCCTAATAACCTACTGGCGTGGTGGTGATTTCTAAGAAGGCGATCGCGAATTGTTTTGAGGTGTACCGGTTCATCGGATGATTCCCAATTATCAATAATATGAGATTGCACTATCTCGCTAATTAATAATTGATTTGTAGGAAGACTTTCAGTCGTGATTTCATCCGTTGAGTCTGATATAATAGAAGCCGCTGCTAAGCTTTTTACATTGTGCAGAATCAGCTTGCAAAGCTTTTGAGTCAGAAAGGGCTGCCCTCCAGTCCAATCCAAAATCTCTTTTAAAATCTCTTGAGGATTGTCTACTTTTCCCTCAAATCCCTTTGATAAAGGCAGAGCTTCCTGTAAGTTAAAACCGTGCAACTCAATAGCTAAACCGATATTAAAGGGCGTGCGAGTTGCATCGCTAATTAAATCCGATGGCGTAGCTACTCCCAGCAAAGCAAATGTTAGCCGCTGGTATTCTGACTTCTGAGCGCGTTTGTTGTAGCAAGCTCTAATTAGGGCAAAAAAATCATCTAGCGGTTCTTTGAAACTTAGAACGCTATCAATTTCATCAATAAAAATGACAAGAGGTTGAGGAAGTTTTGCCAGTAGCAACTCTTCAATTAACTCTCCTAAGCGCTGTACTGGCGACATCAACTCTCTCTCCTGCCACCAAGTCATAAACTCGACTGGGTTAAACAGGTTGAAACTGCACAAGAGTTTGTAAGCGACGCCCCCGTACCACTTATCTAGAGAGACTTGCTGGTTGCCAATGTCCGAAAGGTCGATCGTAGCACAGGCAATGCCATCAGCGGAGAGCTTTTGTACAGTTCGCACCAGCAAGCTGGATTTGCCCATTTGTCGGGAATTGAGCACGTAACAAAACTCTCCAGCTTTCAGGGCTTGATAAAGTTCTGAGTCAGCTTGTCGCACTACATAAGTAGGTGCATTTTGCGGGAGACTGCCGCCGATTTGATATTGGTAATCCACTGTCATTATCTAGCCTCTAGTAATAACGGTCTGTCAGTTCTACTGTGCCTGTAGCACAAGAAATTTTACCATTGTGATTGGTGGGTTCTGGTGGTTTAATTTTACCAGCAGAATCAGCTTTGCACAATATAGATGTGGTCGTTATTTTATTCTTAGGAGCATTTGATTAAAAATTTTTAGCAGGAATTACAAAGACACCACCGACATAGCTTTTAAGGTATTTTTGCTTTGATACTCCATAATTCAATGTTGCTTTTTTAGTTATCAGAATGGAATATTTGTAATTTTCTGTCTCGGTTTTAATGCCAATTCCTAAAGCCTTAACAGAAGTGCTAAAAACATTTTTTTCTGCAAAATAGGCTGGCTGACCTTTGTTGATTGAGCTAACATACTCTCTGGCTGACCCTTGCTTTCTGTTCCTAACCTTAGCCATAAATGATGGCACAGCGACCGAAATAAATACTCCAATCACCATTAAAAGCACTAACCACCTACCATTATTAGATGCAATGCTATAGCCATCCTAAATCATTTGTAAATTTCTTACTCCCTCCCCGAACTCGCGGGGAGGGTTGGGGTGGGGTAAAAAAATTACGACTCCTGCAAGAATTGCTATAGCTAATTTAGAATTTTGTTGAGTCATAGTTTTCTATCCTCTATGTTTGTAGTAAGGACTTTAGTCCGGTAAATCTCAATTGAATGCCGATTTGATATTGGTAATCGACTGTCATTTTATTGCGTATAGTTAGATTATCTGGTTACTTGTGTTGTGCCTTTACCACAAGCAATTTTACCATTTTCATAAGTGGGTTCCGCTGGTTTAATTGTACCGGGAAAATCAGCTCCGCACAATATGGATCTTGTAGTTATTTCCTCTTGAGCAGCATTTGGCTCAAAGTTTTTAGCAGGAACCAGAAAAACACCACCGACATAACTTTTTAAGTTTTTTCCCTTGGCTACTGCATAATTAAATCCTGCTTTCTTAGTGGCGCGAACTGAATACTTGTAATTTGTTGTCTCCGTTTTAATCCCAATCCCCAAAGCATTAACAGAAGTAGCAAAAGCACTTTTTTCTATAAATAGGGCTTGCTGTGCGCGGTTCATTGAGCCAACATACTGTTTTGCTTCTGAAATCATAGGTTTATGGGTACTATTCAGAAATGATGGCAGAGCGATCGCGCCAATTACTCCAATGACCATTAAAAGCAATAAGCATCCGCAACCGCCATAAGTCGCATTGCTAAAAATTGATTCTTGATTGTTAGTCGTCATGCTTTTGTCTCCTTAAATGGTATGTACGAGGCGAATTAAATTCGGCGAGGCAG
The DNA here is from genome assembly GCF_036702495.1 of Microcoleus sp. C2D2. Lineage (NCBI taxonomy): Bacteria > Bacillati > Cyanobacteriota > Cyanophyceae > Oscillatoriales > Microcoleaceae > Microcoleus > Microcoleus sp. C2D2. The sequence goes on from NZ_JAUBTO010000007.1 coordinate 9,832, forward strand.
AGCCAAAGCATCTGCGTTACCAGGAAGAGCCTGGTAACGAGGAAAACGAGGGAATACTAATCTCTAAGCTCGCAGCTTTTGTACTTCTTTCCGGTCAATGGATGTCGGCCCAATCACTTTACTGCCGATCGCAAAATCGCGCAATTCCACTCTCGTAAACTTCACACCCCAAGGATCTGTCGTTGTATCCAACTCTTCCACTAAAGCATTATTGATTTCATTGCGAGCCGTGTAAAGTTCCTCCAGAGCTAATGTCGCAATGTGAGTCCGAATTGAAAGAATCAGCATATTTAACATCGCTTCCTTGAGATTCTGCACTTTGTAGGAAGCTTTTTCTAAGTCAATGATTCGCCAGTACACAATAAAATCAACGGTGATGGCCACCCGATCGCGCGTTGTGCATTCTTGCGGTGGCAAGTTTAAAATTTGCTCGCGCAGAGTTTGTTTATAGGCGACTGTTTCGACAAAGGGAATCAAAAAAGTCAAACCAGGTTCTAGTTTTTTTCGATCGTACTTTCCGAAAATTTCAACTAAGGCCTCATCTCCTTGACGGACGATTTTTACGCTGCTGGCTAAGGATACTCCGGTGATTGCAAACAACACCATCAAAAAATACTGATACATAGTGAATCTCCTGGTAATTTTAAACTGTGAACTAAAGATGAATTGAGGTTGTGGCGAAGGTTTAGCTGTTGATATGAATTAATCTGTCAGGTACAACAATCAGCGTGTTTCCTTCGCGGCGCAAAACGTAAACTTTTTGTCTGGGTGCGATCGCCCCATAAGAATCTTCATTGCGAGCTTTCCACGAAGCCCCTTCATAAATCACCATTCCGGTTTCTCCGGGGAAAATCTCGGAGATTGTTGTCGCTTCCGTTGCTTCGGGAATCACAAACTTTTTGCGAACAATGAAAATCGGTCGAATCCAGATGCTCAGCGCGAGGGCTATCCCCATCCAGTAGAAGATTTGCCAGTCAAAATCTTCATACATTATGTTCGCCCAACTAAACTGAAATGCTACAGATCCCCTCCACAAAATAAAGGATTCAATTAAAGCCGAAGCTCCCATCATTAGTAGGTAAAACCTGTATTTCTGGGGTTGAGTTTTGATGATTAACAGCTCCATCGCACTAAGCACAACTCCGATCAGCAGCCATAAAAGGGGCGGGGTGAAGGCGAAACCTGGTTGATTAGTGGCTGACGCCAGCGACAAAATTAGGATAGAATACACAATGCTTTTACCTCGTTTTGATGGGATTCAACCTTGTTATTTCTAATCTAATCAGGCGGCTATTTGAGTTGGCGACTGAGTTATTTGAAAAATCATCGACTTTTCATCGACTTTTCATCGACTTTAGGGGCGGTTGGCATTTATGATAGTTTCAGTGTCTTGATTGTGATAAGCAATGCCACGATCGCTAAGGGTGCGCGAAGAGTGCATTCGCGCAGTTAAATCCTGTCTCCTGAGAAATGGCTTTCCCAGTCAGAAAATCCTGGCTGAGGATTTAGGGATGGCGCAATCTACTGTCAGCCATTTTCTGAATGGCAAACCTGTGGATTATGCCAATTTCATCGAAATTTGTCGCGGATTGGGCCAGGAATGGCGCGATATAGCTGATTTTGAGGCGAATTCAGACCCAGAGGAGGTACTGCTTGTGAGAGCAAAAGTGGCGATCCTCTTCGAGGGCTTTCCTTCGGATCGCAACGCTTTCGCCAACGCCCTCACGACCTCACACAACACCCTTTCCCAGCAGTTACACCAAGCTTTGAGTGCGGGAGGCCACGAAGTCTTTTTTATTAACAACAGCAGCGATTCACTCTCATATTTAAAGCGTTGCGATTATTTGCTGTTACTGCTTTCCGAAGAATCGGCCGCTAGCGAAATGGTATTGGAACAAGTGCAGCTAGCCAAGGAATTGCAAAATCTTACTGCTCGCAAACCAGCAATTTTACCGATTTGCGTTGAATTAAATACACCGCTTTCCTTTGATTTACTGAGCTATTTGGCAGGAATTCAGCCCTGGCTGTGGCGCGGTGCTGGCGACTCATTTAAGTTATTATCACAAATTTTAACCATTATCAAAGAAGGTCGCACATCGTTAACGACCGACCATGAATTGGCTGTAGAATGGAAAGCAATTACTAGCACAAAACAGTCAATAATTCAACCCCTGTCAGCAGCGCCGCCAGAATTGCCGGGAGGACAAGTTGAACTCACTTCTTATCTTTATATCGATCGCCCTCCGATCGAATCCCGCTGTTACGAGACGATCGCCCAGCCGGGAGCGCTGATCCGCATAAAAGCACCCAGACAAATGGGCAAAACTTCCTTGATGGCGAGGATTTTGCATCACGCAGAACAGCAAGGTTCTCGCACGGTAGCGCTGAGTTTTCAGCTAGCAAATCGGAAAATATTCGCTAATTCAGATACATTTTTGCAGTGGTTTTGTGCTAGCATCGGTCAAGAGTTAGGAATGCTGGAGCAGTTGCCTAAGTGTTGGCAATTAGCCGATTTGATTGGCAGCAATCAGTGCTGCAAGGCTTATTTTGAACAGTATTTACTGTCAGAATCCTCAAGACCTCTGACCTTAGGCTTGGATGAGAGCGATCGCCTGTTTGAATCGCCGGAAATTGCCGATGATTTTTTTGGCTTATTGCGAGCTTTACACGAAGAAGCGAAACGGCGAGATATTTGGAAAAAGTTTCGCTTGGTTGTGGTGCATTCGACGGAAGTTTATATCCCGCTGGATGTGAATAAATCGCCGTTTAATGTGGGATTGCCGATTGAATTGCCGGAGTTTAATTCGCAGCAAGTGCAAGAGTTAGCAGCGCGACACGGTCTCAAGTGGAGTGCTACAGAAGTGGCAAAATTGATGGCGTTAGTGGGAGGACATCCCTATTTAGTGCGGCTGGCTATGTATCGCATTGCCCGTCAAGATGTGACTTTAAATCAATTGCTGAACTCGGCAACAACGGAGGCAGGAATTTACAGCGACCATTTGCGGAGGCATTTGTGGAATTTAGAAAAATATCCAGAATTAATTGAGGCGATGAGAGAGGTTTCGAGTGTCTCAAAGCCAGTCAGATTGAGGTCAGAATTAGCGTTTAAATTAAATAGTATGGGCTTGGTGAAACTGGAGGGCAATTATGGCAGTGCGAGATGCAATTTGTATCAGGAGTATTTTCGCGATCGCCTTGACTGCAAATAATCCCTATTTACCACTGTAACGGTTAACAGTTGGCTGGCGGTAAACTAAGCAGTTTTCCTGTAAATTGACAATCCATACTTCCTGAATGCCCGATCGAGCGTAAATAGGATTTTTCCCGCCTCTGTCATAGTCTATTGAACTGTCAGCTACTTCGGCACTGCCATAATTTAGGGTTTCTCTAATTTTTTAGATTAACAGCGGTAATCAAAAAGTACAACTTTGGTGGAGATTTTTTTAACGAACCGCGAAGGCGCGAAGGACGCGAAGGAAGAAAAGAGAAGAGAAGAGAAGAGAACAAGGGTAAGGCAAAAATATCTATCGATGGAAGGGTGTATGCGGCTGACTGATTCGCTATCTTGAAATTAAGTAGCCATAATATTCAGCAATCTGCAACGGTTGGCTGTTTGGGCAGGCAGCACAATAATTAGAGTTAGCATAACTAGATTCCATGCAAAACACGATAGAGATACTTCCTTCTTCAGACTCGCGGAGTGTTTCCAAAAAGCAACCCGTACTCCCAAATTATGAAGCGGCCGAGGGGCAATTTGTCGATTTGCTAGAGCTGGAGGATTTAGACAAGACGGTGGCGACAAAACCGTTACTTGTCAGCGATTTTGAAAGCGCGATCGCAGTGGCTGTTCGATCGGCTTATCAGGAACCGAACGGCGATGAGGCCGCTCACCGCTTCTTGCAGCGGGTGCTTTACCGTATCAACCGCCTCAACTTGTTTTGGTACGACGATTTGCGCCGCTACAATAACGAACGATCGCACTATTTGCGTTCTGTGCGCGATCGCATTGAGGAACCTTGGCAGCAGTGGGAAACCGCGCAAATCGACGTTGCAGCGCTGCAAAAATTGCCGGATGTCAAGCAAGCGCTGCGCGATCGCGCGGCCGCCGATGTCGATCGTCCTTTGAACGAGACCGATCGCTATTTGCGGGAACAGATGACAGCAGCCGGATACAGACACCTGCTGGCGATCGGTTCTATCGACGGTTTAGTTGAAGCCAGCCACCTTTCTCGCATCCTCGGCGGTGTCGGCAACGAAATTCAGTCAACGCTGACGCGGGTGCTGATCGAAGAATACGGCGGCGGTCGCCTCCCCCGCAAGCACTCGACCTTTTTTGCTCAAATGCTGGCTGAATTCGATATGAGTACAGAACCGGAAGCGTACTTCGATTTAGTGCCTTGGCAAGTGCTCGCAAGCATCAATCACAACTTTCTGCTGACGGACCGCAAGCGCTATTTTCTGCGCTACAACGGCGGACTCACTTATTTTGAGGTGGCGGGGCCCGTCACTTACCGCAATTATGTAGCCGGGGTTCAGCGTCTGGGCCTCTCGGAGGCTGCGATGAGTTATTGGGAACTACACGTCCGAGAAGACGAGCGTCACGGCCGCTGGATGGTGGATGAAGTGGCGATCCCGCTGGTTGATAGATACCCGCAGGATGCGTGGGAGCTGGTGTTGGGGTACGATCAGGCGAAGTCGATGGGCGATCGGGCTGGGGCTGCTGTAGTGCGATCGATCCAAACCGCAGAACACAATTAACGGCTATATAGTAGGGTGCATCAGTCTTTGATGCACCCTATATCTTGCACCGTTCTTAATAAGCCTTTGAGGAACAGGCTTTCCGGCCTGTTCCACAAGAAATACACTCTTTGAGGAACAGGCATCTTGCCTGTTGCCTTCTCAATCAGCCTTTGAGCAACAGGCAAGATGCCTGTTCCACAAGAAATACACTCTTTGTGGAACAGGCATCTTGCCTGTTGCTGACAATGGTGCAACATCTCAGAGGCACCCCACCCTACCACGGCTGTATTTTAAAATGCTGTCATTAACTTAATTAGCTCGATCGACAAATCTCTTTGCGCTTTTTGCTGCTTCTTAAACAAAACTCCCGCCAGCAGATAGATATTTTCCGAATAAAAAGCCATTCCCTGTTCTCGCAGAGTGGCGATCGCGCTTTTCACCTTGGGTTCCGAGCTATAATAGCCAAAATTTAAAGGTGCAATTTCAAAATTCGCAACCGAGTAGCCGCGATCCAAGGCATAATCGATCAAACCCACAGGATTAGAATAGCTAGAAACCATCAACAAAACTTCATCGCAGCCCAAAGATAAAAGTTTCTTAGCAATTGTACAACCATCACTTCCCCCGTGCAACAGCGGCTGGTAAATCTTATCATCCACCGCCGGCAAGTAAGGCGGATTTGAGATTACACAATCCGCCGACTGGTATAAAGGCGAATCAAAAAAAGAGCAATTGTTGACGGTGTATTGTTCGCTCAGTTCATATTCCTTAATTTGAGACTCAGCAATTTTCCAAGCTACTTTATTTAGCTCAAATCCCTCTATTTTCCCGTCAAAATCCGTTCTCAGCAAAGACTTAATAACTGGACTTCCCTCTCCTGAACCAAACTCTACTATAATTCGAGAAGGGTTCCTGCCATTTAACACTAAACTTTCCAAGCAGTGCGCGTAAAAATCCGATTCTTCCGGGCAGTGGAATACCTGTTTCAGAGGATGGGATGAAGTGATCATAAATTCTGTAACAAAGTTTACTATTTTAAAAATATCCAATAAGTAATATTGTAGCCATCTGTCGGAAGAGCTATTTTATCAACTTGTGAAATCTATCTCTTCCTGTTTAACCTGCGGCGACCGAATAACTATTACTGCCGACATATAAGAAAATTAACGAGATTAATCCGATTGACAGATTGCAATTAGAGTGATTGCTGTTGAGATCGTATATAAGTAACTAATTGTAAATTTTAAGAGTGTCAGATATGACCTTTTTTAATTATTCAGTTCCGCCTCTGCGCCGCAAACAACTTAACATGGACGTTCAGGAGTTAGAAGGGCTTTGGCAGGTTCAGCTTCCCCTTGGGAAAGAGCGATTTTATTCAAAATTTTATACTTGTCTCGATCGAGCTTGCCTGCTGTGGAGCTTGCTGTTAATACCCATGTTCGGCACGGCACAATTTTTTCCTGTGAGTTGGATGTTGCAAGCAGCTTTGTGGTCAGTGCTGGGCCTCGTAGGTACAGCAGCAATGGTAAGCATGACATACTCTTGGGTCAAAATAGAACGCCTGACTTGGGTGCTTTATGGTTGGGTAATACTCATGTTATTAGGATTGGTGCTGACCGATTTGGGCATTTTTTTGGGTTGGGGAAAAGTGTTGGCGAATCTCTGTCCCCTGTGGTTGGGAATCTGCGGAATTGGGTATTTGGGGACTGGATTCGCAGTGCGATCGCGCGCGATTTTAGCAGCAAGTTTGTTTCACCTGGCGGCGATTTTAATTTTGCCTTACATCGGCGGCTGGTCTTTCCTATTTACGGGAGCAGTAATGGTATTTAGCTTGCTGGTTTTAGCCGAATTGCAATGGGATATGCAACACCCGATTAATTACGCTGCATTAACTCCCCAATAGCTGCATTTAAATCAGGAAGAACACCGAATCCGACACCTATCAACCTAAATCATTACCTCACGGTCAGTCGATTTGAGATTTGAGATTTTAGATTTTAGATTTGAGACTACAGCAGCATTTAAATCATGAACAGCACCGAATCCGACCGTTACCAACCTAAATCATTACCTCACGGTCAGTCGATTTGAGATTTGAGATTTTAGATTTGAGATTTCGGCGCCAGCGCGAGCGTCGGAGGATTTGAGATTGACTCCACAGATAAATCTCGGACCTAGAACAAGAGTCGAAAATTTTCGGCTGCTGGCGACTCCTGTCGTTCGCAAGTATCCGTTTTCGTGCTGGGTCATCAGTACATGGCGAATGACGGATGATATTATGTCCGCTCGAACAACTTCTCTCAAATTGGTTATTAGTGAGGACTTTAGTCCTTACTAATAACCTGAGCTCCGTTATTTTAGCTGGATATGACTGATGACTCATGAGTAAGTAGGTACGCGCCAAAAAAACACAGTATTTTGTAGGAGCGGGTTTACCTAAAAATCACTTTTATTGAAGCCAGCTTATGACTGCTCTCACCCGCCCTTTCCATGTACTGTTTATTTGTAACCACCTACTTAATTGCCACCAGACTGTACAGATTTGTTGGTTTGGTTAGTATCGTCGCCCTTGTGATGCCACGTGCCGCCTTCGCCTTGAACATATTCAGATTTTACGCTGTTCCAAGCAACGCGAGTAGCAGCATCTTCGCTCATTCCATCTTCGCTAGCGCTTTTAAAAGCAGCTTGAAAAATTTGCTGTGCTCCTTGGGGCAGTTCTTGTGCTTCTGAAGGTAAGGTGTCAAATTGTTGTTCTGGCATAATGGTTTCCAATTATTAAACATAAGTTTTATCTTATATACTTCAAGGAACTACCTTCCTCTCTCTAAAAGCAAGTTTGAGATGCCATTATTATCAGTCTGAAGACAGATGTAATATTAAATTTATTGTGAAGATATAATGCAATTTGATTGCCGTTGCTGGTTCAGCCGGATTTGGCTAATTTCCCTGCTCAAACAGCCATTAATCTGATTTCGGCTTTTTCACCTGCGAACTTAGAAAATACGTCAGCGCAGCGATTACTAAAGCGATACCTGCTCCCAGGGGAAGGATGTTCGTCCCGCCGTTCCACCGAACTACCTCAGAGAGAAACAATACACTCAACACGACTACAATGACGCTGGTGAGTTTGGTTTTCAGGTCGTCGATGGTGTGAATTTCCAGCCAGATGGGTACTTTGATGCGATCGTCAATAAACAGCTCGTAAAGTCCGAGTGCAGTAATGTAAAATACTGTGGCGAGGAGAAACAAATCTACAACTTCGATGCAAGACAGAATCAGTTGTTTCGAGTTTTCGCGGGAAACCGGTACTGTAGTTGTGTGGCCGATGGTAATGACGGTTTCCAGGGCACCGTAGATCAAAAGCGTCACAGACGCAGCAAAAGAACCGAATACAGCGATTAACATTAGATAGCGACTTCTGGCAAGAATTCGATGCAAGTTGATGTCTCCTTGGAAAATGTGTTAGAGAACAAGCGCTCTCTGGCATACCTTTGGCTTTACTATATCAGAGTTAGCCCGATCGCACTCACAAGCAATTCTGACGAGTGCGCCGCCGCTGGTTAATTGAATGTCGCGCGAACCCGACTCGGATAGCCCTCAGTTCGCCTTCCGGTTTAACGCAAGTCAAATCCCTGTCAAAACCCTTGCTGTAACTGGGTTGTAGGCGCTCTGGGACTAGGAGGGTCGATCGCGCATTTTGAGATAATTTATTTTCCTGGAAAAGTTTGAGCGGTATTCTGCGAGTGCCGAAATTGCCAGCAGCAAGTTAAGGAAAAATAGCGCTCTAAAAAATTTTAAACCAACTCATCAGGCGACGCGCTAACCCAAAATTGACGGTGAGAAAATCAAGAATTTCTGCCTCAAAGCACCAGCAGCCGGGGAAAATTTATAGGAATATCCGCGCGCTTGTCTCAGAAACCCTGTTGATTCGTATATGTCTCCTTACTCAACCAAAAATTTTTCAGCTCAACCCGGTTTCTATCCCCCGCGCGCAAGTTTTGATTTAGCTAGTAGGCCCCCCAATCAAATATCATCCACCACCTGAAATAAAACGCCCTTTTACCAAATATTCCTAAAGACGAATGGCGAACTTGAACGATACATAATAGTTTATAAACTATTAAGGCTGCGGTGTAATTTATCGGGGGAAAATAATCAACGGAACGGGACTCGCATTAGCTCCCTTACCTTCATTAATTCCGCAGCAAAGGTTACAAAAGTCCCACGTTACGCTGTCAATTGAACCCTGCGGTTTTGGCATCACAAGCGATCGCAGCACTCTACGTAAAAGCAAAAATTACCATGAAATCTTCTAAATTGTTGAAAGTTGTTTTAGCAAGCGCTTGTTCTTTAGGTTTAGCAACGGTTTCCTTAGCAGTGCCTGCTTCAGCCCAGTCGGGAGCCGGCGGTGCTGGCGGCGGTGCTGGCGGCGCTGCTGGCGGCGCTGCTGGCGGCGGTGTTGGCGGCGCTGCTGGCACAAGCGGTACGGGTACAAGCGGTACAGGCACAAGCGGTACAGGTACAACTGGTACGGGTACAAGCGGTACCACAGGCACCGGCACTGGCACAAGCGGTACCACAGGCACAGGCACGGGTACAAGCGGTACGGGTACAACTGGTACGGGTACAACTGGTACGACAGGCACCGGCACGGGTACAACTGGTACAACCGATACGACTGGCACCGGCACAACGGGTACAAGCGGTACGACTGGCACCGGCACGGGTACAAGCGGTACGACAGGCACCGGCACCGGCACGGGTACAAGCGGTACGACTGGCACCGGCACGGGTACGACGGGTACGACAGGCACCGGCACCGGCACGGGTACGACGGGCACCGGCACGGGTACAAGCGGTACGACAGGCACCGGCACGGGTACAAGCGGTACGACAGGCACCGGCACGGGCACAAGCGGTACAACTGGTACGACTGGCACGGGTACAACTGGTACAACTGGTACGACAGGCACCGGCACGGGTACAAGCGGTACGACAGGCACCGACACGGGTACAAGCGGTACAAGCGGTACGACTGGTACGGGTACAAGCGGTACAACCGGTACGCCTGGCACGGGTACAAGCGGTACAAGCGGTACGCCTGGCACGGGTACAAGCGGTACAAGCGGTACAACTGGTACGACTGGCACGGGTACAACGGGTACAACTGGTACGACAGGCACCGGCACAACGGGTACAACTGGTACAACCGGTACGACATCGGCGCCGGCTGCTACTAATTCTGGAGTTTTGAGTGCTCGGGAGGATCGCCCCAACAATTTCGGGTGGCTGGGTGCTTTGGGCGCGTTTGGTTTGATCAACTTGTTTCGGAAAGGCGGTACACCCTCCGCTGACTAGTTCGGGCGATTCCCTACGGGATAGCTTCGCACGCGCGGACTTTTGAAAACTTACAGGCTTAGAAATTCATGACTTCACTAAATCGCAAAAGTTTGTTCAAAAAATTGGTTACTGTTGCCGGAATTGCCGGCGTTAGTTCCTTGATAGCTGTGCCGGGATTGGCAGAATTAAACCGCCAGACTCACGGCTTCAACCAGTCGGGCGATCGGGTTTTCGATCTTGCTGATAACGCTACCGACGATCGTACTGCTCCTGGGTCTCCTGCTACCGAGCCGAACAACAATAACAATCCCGGCCGTTCTCCCAACACTCCAACTACTCCCAGCAACAACAATCCCGGCCGTTCTCCCAACACTCCAACTACTCCCAGCAACAACAATCCCGGCCGTTCTCCCAACACTCCAGCAGGTGGCCAAACTTCGCCTAATTCTCTCAGCAGCAGAGACAGAACCTTTGTCATGCAAGCAGGTCAACTTGGTATGATGGAAGTGGAACTCGGCAGATTGGCAGTGGAGCGCGGTTCTAGTGCTGGTGTGAAACAGTACGGGCAACAAATGGTAGAGGAACACACTCGGGCAAATCAAGAACTGATGCAGTTAGCAAGGCAAAAAAAGGTAGAATTGCCAACCGAGATGAGTACCCAGAACACAGCTACGATCGATCGACTTTCGGGACTCTCCGATAGAAGTTTTGACACTGCTTACAAGCAGGCTATGATTGACAGCCACAATCAGGCTATTGCTCTGTTTCAGGCACAATCTCAACAGGGACAAGATCCCCAGTTGAAGGCTTGGGCCACCCAGAAGTTGCCGAACCTTCAGGCGCACTTGGAAATGGTTGACCAAATGTTGGCAGATACCAGCCAGCCATAATATGAAGTAGAGTCCGATCGCCTAAAACCCGATCGGACTCTACCTCTTCTGCTCCGAGAGGGAACACTACTAAATTCTTTTAAACCCTATAATTTTTGAGAACAATGGAAGATTTTCTCCGCAACTTGTTGGGCAGCAATATTACAGTGACGTGGCTGTTCTTAATCGTAGGGTTTTGCTGGCTTGCTTACATACCCGGCCGCCTGAGAAATTAAAAATTATCACTTAAAAGTTCAAAATTAAGTAGGTAGGCGCAAATAAATCTTAGCGTGCAACGCACCTATTCTAGGGTGCCTCAGAGCCTGAGATTTTCTACAGTATTTCATGCGAGCTCTCTGAGGCCCCTACAATTTAGTCTATATTAATCATTTTTTAACAGACAGGCGATCGAACTTCACCGCAGATTTATTCAAACAATACAAAATTAATTATATCGTTTCCCGTTGGATGGGAATGATAAAGTCAAGGTCAATAATTCCACCTTCCCCAACGGACGACTCCCGACTCCCGACTCCCGACTCCCGACTCCCGACTCCCCATCATAAGGAGTGCAACCGGAATTGATATTAGTCCTGAGTTTCCACAAAAACACTCACAGCCGCCACAGCGATTAGCATTTCATCATTTTTATCATTCAGAGAGGCGATCGCCCTTCCTGCCACAATCATGCCCCCTTGCTCCACAATCAGAGTTTTGCTGCCGAAAGGAAGTACCGCCAACACCTCCTGGGCGCGCACTTGTTCCGGGTAAGGAACGGCCACCTTAACCTCAACAATCATCTGATTGGGGTCGCTCAAACCCGCCACTTCCCAGACACCCAGCAAAGCATTGTGGGCGATCGCATTCCGTACAGCCCTTGCACAGGCTACAGTCGGTTCCTGCCCGTGCTGGTCTATACCCATCCCCATTTCAATGATGAAACATTTACGTGCCATAGTAGCCCCTTGGTTGATTTTTGTTTTTAGTCGTTAGCGAAGCCCTCGAAGAGGATCGCACTTTTTCCCAAAACAATTATCAACCAAATAGACCGCTCTTGATATTATTTTATAAATTGATATAACCAGATAATAATCCCAGTTAAAAAAAACAATACAACTGTGGGCGATCCAAACTTATATCGAATCAGTCATTGCCAATTCTTCAATTCTTTAATCTAAAATCTCAAATGGTATAACTTATGGTAATATAACCAAATTCACCATTCCTCGCGGACTGCCAAACTCATCGCCAGCTTGAATCATGGATAGTTTTCTGCCAATTGCCTACTTTCAAAACCAATTTCTCCCATTTACCGACGCCAAAATTTCCATAGCCACCCACGCACTGCACTACGGAACCGGAGTTTTAGGCGGGTTGCGGGGAATTCCCGACCCCCAAAATGCCGATCGAATCTTGCTATTTAGATTAGACCGCCACTGTCAAAGATTAAGTCAAAGTGCCAGCTTCCTGCACTGCGATTGGCCAGCCAGCAAAATCCAACAAATAATCATTGATTTTGTCAAGAAAAACCAGCCAACAAAATCATTTTATATCCGCCCTTTTATCTACACATCCAGTTTAGGAATTGCCCCCAGGCTGCACAACGTAGACACAGACTTTTTTGTCTACGGATTAGAACTTTCAGACTATTTGCCCAAAGAAGGAGTCAACTGTAGAATTAGCTCTTGGTACCGCCAAGAAGACCGCAGTTTGCCCTTAAGAGGTAAAATTAGCGGCGCCTACATCACCTCAGCTTTAGCCAAAACAGAAGCAGTAGAATCCGGCTTCGACGAAGCAATTATGATGAACACTCAGGGAAAAGTCAGCGAAGCTTCAGGAATGAACATATTTGTCGCCAGAAACGGTAAATTAGTTACTCCCGGTTTCGAGCAAGATATTCTCGAAGGAATTACCAGAGACAGCGTCATCACAATTGCCCGAGACTTAGGAATTGAAGTCATAGAAAGACCAGTTGACAGATCGGAATTGTTGATTGCAGACGAGATTTTCCTCTGCGGAACCGCAGCCAAAATTACCCCAATTAAGCGAGTGGAAAACTATCACTTGCCCAAAAACCGACCCATCACCGAAAAGATTTTGGACAAACTGACGGAAATTATCGAAAATCGCGATAGCAATTATAAAGAATGGATATTTCCGATCGATCTTAATTAACCAAAAATACCTGTGCTCGTAGAAGCGACTTCACTCTCACTCGTTACCAGGCTCTGCCTGGTAAAGCAGATCCGGAGGCTCTGCCTCCACATTTCACTCGTCACTCGTTACCAGGCTCTGCCTGGTAAAGCAGATCCGGAGGCTCTGCCTCCACATTTCAGGGCAGCGATTCGAGGCAGAGCCTCTAGATATCGGTTCCCAGGCAGAGCCTAAGAACCAGTTGTTGTGAAGCAGGCATCTTGCCTGCTTCCTGCTAGGAACTACCCGCACAAAACAGCCGCGTGATGGCGAATGTGATCCTCCATAAAACTCGCGATCGAATAATAGCTGTGATCGTAACCTTCCTGCATCCTTAAAGTTAGCGGCTGTCCCGCTTTTTCACAAGCTGCCCCGAACACTTCCGGCAACAACTGCCCGTCAGCAAGAAACGAATCCGCAGTGCCGCAGTCAATCAGAATCGGACCGTTGTATTGCGCCTCAAGCACCAATTCGCTAGCATCCCAAGCCCTCCAAATCTCTTTGTCGCTGCCGAGGTAGTTTGTAAAAGCTTTTTGTCCCCAAGGGCAGCGCATTGGCGCGGAAATAGGCGCAAAAGCGGAAACTGAAAGATAGCGAGATCCATTTTTCAAAGCACAAATTAAAGCCCCGTGTCCGCCCATCGAATGACCGAAAATTCCCTGTTTTTCCGGTAGCGCTGGAAAATTTTCGGCGATTAAATTCGGTAATTCATCAACCACATAACTGTACATTCGATAGTGAGCATTCCAAGGTGCGGCTGTCGCATCAACATAAAAACCCGCACCACTTCCTAAATCCCAATCGTCCTCTTCCCCAGGAATACCAGTATTGCGCGGGCTAGTGTCGGGCGCAACCAGCATTAACCCGTATTTTGCCGCAAATTGTTGCGCCCCCGCTTTTGCCATAAAGTTCTCTTCTGTGCAGGTTAAACCTGATAGAAAATACAAAACTGGTACGGCTTGATATTGGGCTTGCGGCGGTTGGTAAACGGCGAATTTCATTTCGCTATTGCAGGCTGAAGATTGATGGCTGTAAAATCCGAGTTTGCCGCCGAAGCTTTTATGTTCTTTGTGCTGTTTTAAGGATTCGGATATCATATTAATTGTATTTCTTTTCTGAATGGGATTTTTTTTAACCGCAGAGGGCGCAGAGGGCGCAGAGGAAGAGAGAAGTTATGTCGGGTGCGCGGAAGAGTACCTTCTTCCTTCTTCCTGACATCCGTTACATCCGTTACATCCGTTACATCCGTTACATCCCGTACATTGCTCGTTGCCGAACTTCCTTCTTCCTTCAAAAAGTCAAAACTGTGCGAATTGCTTCACCTTTGTGCATCAAATCAAAGGCTTCATTAATTTTGTCGATCGGCATTACCTGAGTTACCAGGCTGTCAATATCAATTTTACCGTCCATGTACCAATCAACAATCTTAGGAACATCAGTTCTGCCTTTCGCGCCGCCAAAAGCCGTCCCTTTCCAAACCCTACCAGTTACTAGCTGAAACGGGCGGGTGCTAATTTCTTGACCGGCTCCCGCTACCCCGACAATTACGCTCACGCCCCAACCTTTGTGGCAGCATTCCAAAGCTTGCCGCATCACATTAATGTTGCCGATACATTCAAAACTGTAATCAGCTCCGCCTTTGGTTAAATCTACCAAATAAGGCACTAAATCGCCTTCCACTTCGCGGGGATTGACAAAGTGAGTCATGCCGAATTTTTGGGCCATCTCTCGCTTATTCGGATTCAAGTCTACGCCGACAATCATGTTAGCTCCCACCATGCGAGCCGCTTGAATTACATTCAAACCCACGCCGCCCAAACCGAAAACTACCACATTAGAACCCGGTTCTACTTTCGCAGTATTTATGACAGCGCCGATGCCAGTTGTTACGCCGCAGCCGATCAAACAAACTTTATCAAAAGGAGCATCTTCGCGAATTTTTGCTACTGCAATTTCCGGCAATACTGTATAATTAGCGAAGGTAGAAGTTCCCATGTAATGGTAAAGTTTCTGCCCGTCTATGGAAAACCTGCTCGTGCCGTCGGGCATCACTCCCTGGCCTTGAGTCACGCGAATTGCTTGACAGAGATTTGTTTTGCGGCTCAAACAATATTCGCAGTTGCGGCATTCGGGAATGTAGAGAGGAATTACCCGATCGCCCACTTTGACGCTCGTTACTCCCGCCCCAACTTCTGCGACAATCCCGGCTCCCTCGTGGCCTAAGATAGCAGGAAACAAACCTTCGGGATCGGCCCCGGAAAGAGTGTAAGCGTCAGTGTGACAAACACCGGTGGCTTTAATTTCCACCAACACCTCTCCAGCCCTCGGCCCATCTAGGTCAACCGTTTCAATGCTCAAAGGTTTGCCTGCACTGCGAGCAACTGCTGCTTTTACTTTCATGCTTTCCCCCTGCGATCGATTTGTCAATTGACCCGTCAAGATGTATTGTATTACTTAATGTCAAAATTAAGCAAATTAATGACAAAATTAATTGTAATTACCGGGGTGAGTCGCGGTCTTGGTCTTGCCATGACCGAAAGCTTTATTGAATTGGGACATACAGTTTTGGGATGCGCCCGTTCTTCCGAAGGGGTGGAAAAGCTCAAACAAAAATATAGTACGCCCCACCATTTTACTTGTTTGGATGTCGCCAACGACGAGCAAGTAAAAGCTTGGGCAACAGAACTGCTGGCAAATTACTCGCCGCCAGATTTGCTGATTAATAACGCAGCTTTAGCCAACAATCTCGCGCCTCTTTGGAAGGTTAGTAACGAAGAATTTTCCCAGCTAATTGATGTTAATATTAAAGGCACAGCTAATGTAATTCGCCACTTTGTCCCGGCAATGATTGCTCGAAAAAGCGGCATAATTGTCAACTTTAGTTCTCTTTGGGGAAGGTCAACTTCGCCGGAAGTCGCGCCCTATTGCGCTTCTAAGTGGGCAATAGAAGGACTTACGCAATCGCTCGCTCAAGAATTGCCCGAAGGTATGGCAGCGGTTCCTTTGAGTCCGGGGATAATCCACACAGATATGCTGGACATTTGTTTCGGCGAAGATGCGGCAAATTACCCGTCTCCCAAAGCATGGGTGCAAAAAGCAGTTCCTTTTTTACTGAACTTGGAACCTTCAGATAACGGAATGCCGGTGAGTGTTCCTGGTTGACATACTCACCGCCCTAAAAGTGCGGTGATTCTTGACGCTTCTTTGGGGTCTGCTACAGAAGTAGTCTTACGTCCCCTCTGCGTCCGTTTAGAGTCGTAACAATGCCCTATCCCGACTTTATTTATATTTTTGGCTGCGTTCTCATCTCTATCGTGAGTTGTACCGCAGCTTAAACAGGTAATAGTTCTGACTTTGAGGTCTAATTTACCCCATCGATAGTCACATTTAGAACAGACTTGGCTTGTAGGTTCCCACCGGCTAATTACCCTAAACTCCCGACTAAAATTGTCGGATTTAGCTTCACAGAGCCCCCGAAATTCTCTCCATCCTTGAGAGCTAATCGCTCTAGCTAAGCGCCGATTCTTAACCTGGCCCGACACGTTGAGGTCTGACAAAACAATCACTTGGTTTTCGTTGACTATTTTGGTTGATAGTTTGTGCAAAAAGTCTTTGCGGATATCAGTAACTTGATTGTGCAACTTAGCAATTTGAATGCGGGTCTTCTGACGGCGTTTTGAGTCTTTTTGTTGCCGAGCATATCGGCGCTGCAACTTCCTGATTTTGCGCTCCGATTTTGAGTAGTCTGGACTTTTAACCTGCGTTCCGTCGCTGAGAGTAGCGAAGGTTTTTAAACCAAAATCAATGCCAATTGAAGGATTAATGGGCTCTAAATCTTGAGGTTCTACATCTACTACAAAACTTAGAAAATACCGATTGGCACAGTCCTTAATTACTGTTACCGAACTAGGTTTTGAGGGCAATTCCCTAGACCTAATAGGACTGACCAACCCTATTTTTGCCAAGTAAACTTGAGTTCCTTTAAGATAAAATCCCGACTTAGCAAACTCCGCTGATTGATTGTTGGTCTTCTTCTTAAACTTAGGCGCTCCAACTTTCCCCCCTTTTCTCTTGCCATTATGGGAATCAAAAAAGTTCTTGTAAGCCGTGGCTAGATGCCTCAAAGACTGCTGCAAAGGAACAGCCGAAACCTGGTTTAACCAAACTCTTGATTCGGTCTTTTTGGTACTGGTTAATAGTGCAGATAGTTGGTTGTAGTTTGGTAGTTTATCAGCAGATTTGCACAAAGCTAAGGCATCATTCCACACCACTCTCACGCAACCAAACAACCGCAGCTCAGCTCAATCGCTGTTGGTCTGTGGGGTAGAATCTGTATTGATATCTTGCTTTCATCGTCCAATCTGTCAGCGTCGTTTTCATTGTACAATGTACAATATATTACAGTGAGAAAGCAACAAATATCTGGGAAAAATACAATACTAAAAGCCTGCCACGCTCAGAAGGGGTTTCAGCCCTCCGCTTCGCTCCGCCCAATTTTCTGATAAACAGAGGCGCCTCTAAATTTTATAGTCAAGTTTGATGAAAATCTTGTGGGGTGGGTGTCGCGCCCGCCCGAAAAATACAACTTATCTGGGGGAAAGCTTAATATAGCAACCCTTGCAGGATGTGCCAACATCTCTTTTTTCTTCTCCTCTGCGCCCTCAGCGCTCTCTGCGGTTCATAAAAAAAAATCTCAAAAATGAAATAAAATTGCTATATTCCCAACTCAAAACTCTTTCCCCAAATAGCCACAGTGAACTCGCCGCTAACCTCGCCCTCGCAAACCGAAACCCGCAAAGCAGACCACCTGCGGATCTGCCTCGAAGAAGACGTACAATTTCGCGAAACTACCAGCGGACTCGAACGCTACCGTTTTGCTCACTGCTGTTTGCCAGAACTCGATCGCACCGAAATCGATTTAACCTCCACATTTCTCGGCAAAAAATTAGCCGTTCCCCTGCTAATTTCCTCGATGACCGGTGGCACAGAATTAGCCCAGACAATCAATTATCGCCTCGCCGATGTCGCTCAAGAATACAAACTGGCAATGGGAGTCGGTTCCCAGCGAATCGCCGTAGAAAATCCTCAACTGGCGGCTACATTTGCCGTCCGGCACCGCGCTCCAGATATTCTGCTATTTGCCAACATCGGAGCGGTTCAATTAAACTACAATTACGGTTTAGAACAGTGCCAAAAAATTATTGATATTCTCGAAGCAGATGCCCTAATTTTGCACCTCAATCCGCTGCAAGAGTGCATTCAAACCGAAGGCGATACTAACTTTAAAGGACTGCTAGAGAAAATTGCCAAATTGTGCGAGAAATTACCAATACCAGTTATTGCTAAAGAAGTCGGCAACGGTATTTCAGGAAACATGGCAAAGAAATTGCTCGCCGCCGGGGTAGCTGCGATCGACATTGCCGGAGCAGGAGGCACTTCTTGGGCGAAAATAGAAGGAGAGCGAGCTAAAGATAGCAAGCAGCGCAGGTTAGGCGCAACCTTTGCCGACTGGGGAATACCGACAGCCGAGTGCATTGTCAGCACCCGCGCCGTAGCGCCGGATGTTCCCCTGATTGCCTCTGGAGGCTTGCAAAACGGGTTGGATGCAGCCAAGACGATCGCCCTTGGCGCGGATATTGCGGGACTGGCGCGGCCGTTTCTACAAGCTGCCGCGGAATCGGAATCAGCAGCAGCCCTCCTAGCTGAGGTCTTAATTGCAGAAATCGCCACCGTGATGTTCTGTACGGGCTGCGCTAACTTGGATGAGTTAAAACATTCTGGGGTTTTGGAAAGGTTAAGATAAAAGTGGGTGAGCAGTCAGCAGTTATTAGTCAACAGTCATTAGTCAACAGTCATTAGTCAACAGTCATTAGTCAACAGTCAACAGTCATTAGTCAGCAGTCATTAGTCAACAGTCAACAGTCATTAGTTAATAACTAACGACAGCGGATAATTGCTACATCCTACTTGCAGCAATGACCAATAATATCGTTTCCGGTGGCATGGGAATAATATTTTGCCGAGTGCAGTGCGAGCGTCTCGCTCGCGTGCGGGGACGCTTGTACGCTCAGTATCATTCCTCTCTAACCGGATGTGATATAACTAATAACTAATAACTAATGACTAATGACTAATGACTAATGACTAATGACTAATGACTAATGACTAATAACTAATGACTAATGACCGATCGCTAATTACCAATTACCAATTATCTAATGAAAGATTTCCTAAAATATACCTGTGCAAGTTTGCTGGGAACCTTCCTAGGATTGTTGCTGCTGGGCAGCATCGGATTGGGGGGACTGGTACTGCTAATTGCTGTCGCGGCATCGTCGTCTAAACATTCAGGCCCGCAAGTTAAAGATAAGTCTGTATTGGTATTAGACCTTTCTTTAAATATTACTGACAGCAAACCGATCCGCAGCACTAGCGCAGCGATTCAAGATGTGCTTTCGGACGATGGCGCCAATGCTGTGACGCTGCGGACTGTTTTAGACACGATCGAATCTGCGAAAAAAGACCCGAAAATCGTTGGCATTTATCTCGAAGGCAGTTCGGATTCGAGCAGCAGCGGGTTTGCCAATCTCAAAGAAGTTCGATCGGCATTACAGCGTTTCCGAGATGCCAAAAAACCCATCTTTGCTTACCAAATGGACTGGAACGAGCGAGATTATTACCTCGGTTCAGTTGCCAATACAATTGCTGTCAATCCTTACGGATCTCTAGAAATCAACGGTTTTAGCAGTCAGGCAATGTTTTTCACCGGTGCTTTGGAGAAATACGGCCTGGGAGTACAAGTGACTCGCGTCGGCAAATACAAGTCAGCCGTTGAGCCGTTTTTGCTCACAAAAATGAGTCCCGAAAATCGCCAGCAAACTCAAAAGTTGCTCGGAGATATGTGGGGAGAATACCTGACAACAGTCGGACCCAACCGCAAAGTGACCGTTGGGCAACTGCAAGCGGTTGCAGAGAAGGGCGGAATTTTGATGGCTGACGAAGCTCTCAAAAGCAAGTTAGTTGATAAAGTTGTATACTTTGACGAAATTGCCGCGGAACTTAAAAAACTCACAGGAACCGATCGCGAAAACAAATCTTTCAAGCAAATTAGTGTGAAAAACTATGCGAGAATTGCTGAAGATAAAAAATCAACTCGCGCTAACAAGAAAAACCAAATTGCTGTACTTTACGCCGAGGGAGAAATTGTAGACGGCGAAGGGGGCCCGACTGAAGTAGGAGGCGATCGCATCGCTCAAGAAATGCGGAAAATCCGAGAAGATGACGACGTAAAAGCAGTAGTTTTGCGCGTCAACAGTCCCGGAGGCAGCGCGACAGCGGCCGAAGTCATTGGGCGCGAAGTTATGCTGACGGGCAAAAAGAAACCAGTTATCGTTTCGATGGGCAATTTAGCAGCCTCCGGCGGCTATTGGATTTCGATGGGTTCCAACCGCATTTTTGCCGAACCCAATACGATTACCGGTTCCATCGGCGTTTTTGGAATGCTGTTCAACGCCGAAAAGTTGGCTGCTAACAACGGCCTGACTTGGGACGTTGTGAAAACCGCCCGCTTTGCGGATATTAACACGGTTTCCCGCCCGAAAAATCCTCAAGAATTGGCGAATATTCAGAGAATAGTCGATCGCATTTACGATCGATTTATTACTAAAGTCGCCGACTCCCGCAAACTGCCGAAAAACAAGGTACAAGAAATTGCTCAAGGCAGGGTGTGGTCTGGTACGGCCGCGAAACAGTTGGGTTTAGTCGATGAAATTGGCGGCTTTGAAGATGCTGTCGCAGAGGCGGCGAAGCAAGCTAAACTCGGCGACGATTGGCAATTGGAAGAATATCCAAAACGCCGCAGTTTCGAGGAGCAAATTTTGGCAAGACTTTCAGGCGTTCGCGTTTTGCAACCAGCCGCCAAACTCGACCCGCTGACTGCTGAAGTGAAGAAAATGCAGGAGGAATTGGCTGCGATCGAGTCGATGAACGACCCGCACGGGATTTATGTTCGCTTGCCTTTCACTTTGCGGATTGATTAATGAAGTGATACCCAATCCGAGATTTTTACCGCTTTATTCTTCAGTCCCCCTCTGTTCGGACGAAAGCTTGACTGTTGAGCGGTTTCAACCGCCGAGTCCGATCGGGGTTTTTAAGGCAGATTTGGTATGAGTAGGCTACCTGGGCCTACAAACAAATGATAAACCCGGTTTCTTCAAGAAACCGGGTTTCTGAATACCCTGAAAGTCGATCGGCTCCGAAGTGGCAATATTTGTTATGCAGCACGCTGAGTTAACAATCCCCAGATGAAAAGTACCACTATCGCACCTACGACTGCAAAAGCTATGCTGGGTAGAGTTATTGCCCCGAAGGAAGCTCCCCCGCTCGTCCCGAGCAAGACTTGACCTAGATAACCTCCTACTAGCGCGCCTACAATTCCTAAGCCTGTTGTGGCCAGAAAACCGCCACCTTGAGTTCCCGGATAAATCGCTTTGGCGATCGCACCGGCAATCAGTCCTAAAACGATCCAAGCAATAATACCGCCTATCATGTCTTTTTCTCCTGAATGCTTAACTTTCTTAGTGCCTTGTCTTATGTTCTTAGAATAACAACCCCGCTCCGGCCCTTACCTCTACCGTAGGGAGGAACCGAAAGTGGTAGGATTTCTCATGAATCGTCCGAGTTTGAGGCTTCTTAATCTCTCAAAAGAGTTAACCCACTTTTTCAAGGAAAGAAAGGTATTTATGCTCAAAGCAAAAGGGAAATAGGAGAATTTTTTCTGGGACTTTGTGTGTTTGGCTGGTTAAAAAAATTACAATAATTCTGTGAAATGAGGAAAGTTGGCGCCCGATGAATCTGACTCTGTGCACGATCGTGAAGAATGAAGAGGCAACACTGTCGCGGACTTTGGACAGCGTTAAGGGTGTTGTTGACGAAATGGTGGTGGTGGATACGGGCTCGCGCGATCGCACTCGTGAAATTGCCCGAGAATTCGGGGCGAGGGTTTATGACTTTGAATGGTGCGACGACTTCGCAGCGGCGCGCAACGAGTGTCTCAAGCACGCCCAGGGCGACTGGATTTTGGTGTTGGATGCCGATGAGGTTTTGGTACCGGAGATTGTACCTCAAATCAAGCAGGCAATTGGGAGCGATCGGCTGCTGCTAATCAATCTCATCCGTCAAGAAATCGGTGCCTCTCAATCTCCCTATTCCCTAGTGTCGCGCTTGTTTCGCAATCGCCTCGATATCCGCTTTTCTCGCCCTTACCACGCAATGGTAGACGACAGCGTGGCTGAGATTTTGCACAGGGAACCAAAATGGAAAATAGCTTCTCTCCCCGATGTGGCGATTTGGCACTCTGGTTATCAAAAAGATGCGATCGCAGCAAAAGGTAAATTCCAAAAAGCTCAAGCAGCAATGGAACGCTATCTCGCTTATTATCCAAACGATGCTTATGCTTGTAGCAAATTAGGGGCTTTGTATGTAGAAACCGGGCAAATCGGGCGGGGAATTAATTTATTAACCAAGGGCTTGACTGCTGCGAAAAATGATGATTCTATTGTTTACGAACTCAACTATCATTTGGGAATTGCTTATAGCCAGCAGCAGCAATTTGTTAAAGCAAAAGAACACTATCAAGCGGCGATTAATACAGATGTGATCCCCGCGCTCAAGTTGGGCGCTTACAATAATTTGGGCAATTTGCTCAAAGATGAAGGAGATTTGAAATCTGCTGAAAAAGCTTACAAAGCAGCTTTAAAAATTGACCCGAATTTTGGAGCAGGTCACTACAACTTGGGACTGACCCTGAAGGCAGCCGGAAATTTAGCAGATGCGATCGCCTATTACCGACAAGCCATTAAAATCAATCCAGAACACGCCGAAGCTCATCAAAACTTGGCAGTAGCCCTGTTGAAAATTGGCAAAATGCCAGAAAGTTTAGCAGAATTCAAAAGAGCGATCGCCCTTCACGAACAGCGCCGCCCCTTTGAAGCAGAACGCCTGCGCCGGGGACTGCAAGAAATGGGTTTAATCTAAACTTGCATATCTACTTTCTCGTTAGCAAGTAATTTGTAGGGGCAATCCCCGATGGTTGCCCCTGGCGAGTCCAAGGGGTAGACACTCTTGGCACTAGCCTACAAATTCTGACAATTACCAGCAAAATCAAGCAATTATCTCTACTTTGCCGCTATCCAAATCGTAGCGGGCACCAACAACTTTAAGCTGGCGCGCTTTGACGGCTGCTGCTAAAAGAGGCGACGAGGATTTTAAATTATTTACATTCATTTTCACATTAGCTCTGACTGCGTTATCCCAGGCATCGCCCCCTCGATTTTTTGTGGCATCAACTGCCGGTTGAATCGCCGCCACCAAAGTGCCAATGTGACCCGGCACAGCTTTGCCATCTAAAGCTGCTTTAACAGCACCGCAGCGTTCGTGGCCCAGAATTACTAATAGCGGAACGCCTAATTCTAATGTGGCATATTCTATATTACCGAGAACCACATCGTCGAGAAAATTTCCAGCTACTCGGATATCAAATAAATCCCCCAATCCTTGGTCGAAAATAATTTCGGGAGCAACCCGCGAATCAGAACAAGCCAGGATGGTTGCAAACGGATGTTGACCCTGTGCTACTTCTACAATTCGCGATCGAGCTTGGTCGGGAAATGTCCGTTTTTGCTGAATGTAGCGTTGATTCCCCTCCATCAATTTCTCGAGAGCGCCGTCGGGACTAATGTCAGAGATTTCCTGTGCATTTGCGGCTTGGGCTTGTAAAAGCGTAGGTGCAAAGCTTGCCGCCAGCATCCCTGCACCAGCCCTCAACATTAAATTGCGCCGCGAAATCATGCCTGTTCTTTCGCTTTCAGTCATAAAAAAACTCCGTAAGTTTGATACTCCCCACGGCTGAAGCCACGGGGATTCTTGAATGAATCCGAAAACTCTCAAAGGCGTTATCAAAGCACCTCTATACGCTCAAAACAACTACCAGTACAAAGGGTATTGCAATTGCGCTTACTTTTAAATTGTGTTTGCTTTCATAATCCATCACAATGCCAGATAGGTACGCTTCACACTCTGTCATTACTTGTCAGTTGTACAGGCTTACTACTCCTCAAGAGTGTGGTGGCTCACTGTGCCGGGATTTCTCCGATACTAGAGTGTTTCAACACGTAGATGGTTGTTTTACTTGCAATCTAATTCTAATACAACCTTTCAATCAGTTGTGTAAAGAAATATTGAAGGCGGTTGAAACCGCAGCCGACTTCCTCCCCGTGTCTAAAGCCAGGGGCTTCCGTCTCGTTTTTCGGTGAAACGAGGGTCCCAAAGAGTGCCCGCCTGGTAAATTACCCTTCGGCTACGCTGTTCCTGAGGGTAGTCGAAGGGCAGGGCATCGCGCGGGCGGTTTCAACCGCCGTGAATCTTTCCATTACACGGGGATTGCTAGATTCGGTGTAATGAATGTACTGCACTTTCACTCTTGACAATTACCATGGAGAATGGAGCAATCAGCTCACGCATAATGTTTGCTCTTTCGAGCCTCTATCAGAGGGGTGATGTTAGCTTGCGCCTTAGTTTACGGTCGGTACTATATTTAGAAAACTGATTTAACCCAATAAATCTGTTCAATCCTAAATTTCGCGATTCCAGGAACTAGCTCCGTACTCCTTGGTAGGTCTTTAAAATCTTAGCGTTAACGTAGTACCCAGGTACGCATGACTGTCAACTGTGGTTTAAGTCAAAGGCCTTAAGCGAGCGTATGTTTAGACCAGGGTCGTTGACTGCTTGCAACTCGGTTCAATTGTTTGTATTTTATAGCATAATATCTACCCGAAGCTCAGTCAGACTTCTTTATTTTTTCTTTACAAGCAGCTTCGGCAAAATTTAAACGTCAGAAAAGCGGCCCCTTGTTATTTCATAAAGCTAACTGCGGTCATCCTTCTGCCTGCACAGGATGCTAGAATCTATCTAAAACGACAATTATTTATAAATAAATCGAAATGTCTTACGTCGCCAGCATTCATATCTATCCGGTCAAGTCCCTTGACGGCATAGCTGTCAGTCAAGCAACTATTCTTGCCAGCGGATCTCTAGAAGGCGATCGCTCTTTGGCAATCTGCGATGAAGCAGGAGAATTTGTTAACACTAAGCGCAACAGCGGACTCCATTTTCTGCGCTTA
This sequence comes from Microcoleus sp. C2D2, assembly GCF_036702495.1. Classification (NCBI taxonomy): domain Bacteria; kingdom Bacillati; phylum Cyanobacteriota; class Cyanophyceae; order Oscillatoriales; family Microcoleaceae; genus Microcoleus; species Microcoleus sp. C2D2. Next base: position 35,153 of record NZ_JAUBTO010000007.1, read on the forward strand.
TCATTTGATATTAAAAACAGAATGGCCTGCCTGAAAATACAAGACACCGAACAAGAAATATTTTTTCATGTAGATAGAGAACGCCCAGGGATAGAAGATTGGTTGAGCAACTACTTTGGTTTCCCCGTCAAATTAATTGAAAACTTGCTGACAGGCTTTCCCGACGATACCGCTGCGCCCGGGCCAAGCATTATCAGTACCGAAACAATCGCCGAAGTTGCATCTTGGTTTCCGAGAGTTTGCGTTAACGAGATGCGCCATCGCTTGCGAGCTAATATTGAAATAGGAGATGTCCCGGCTTTTTGGGAAAACCAACTTTTCCCACAAGCTGATGAAATTGTCAGGTTTAAAATAGGGACAGTAATATTTGAAGGTATTAATCCCCGTCAGCCGTGTCTCCTATCTACGCGAAATTATGCAGCGAAAGAAAGTTATTCAAATTTTAAAAATATACTAAGAGCCAAGCAGAAGCAAATCATGCCTGACTTGGTAAAGAGAGGGCATTTTAATCACTTTAGTCAGCTGATAGTTAAGACGCGAGTGCCACCTCAAGCAGCAGAAAAAATAGTACGCATAGGAGACGAAGTTCAAATTCTGGGCGTCAGAAAATCCCTATTTAATACCATTGCTGATTAGTTGTATGGCACGAGTCCTATCAAGTCGGCGGCAACTCCAAAGCAAGCTGACCCAACACACCCGTTCTAAAATCGTTTAACATCTGCCGCGCCGTTCGTTCGACATCTCCTTTATACCTGTCTTTTGCTACCTCGTGCAAATAATCTTCACCATTACTAGAGGCTGCATCTAATTTATAGCGGGATTTGAAACCAGATAGCGATATCAACGTTTCATCAGCCGCCTCCAGCCCTTGGAGCAAATCTACCATCGCTGCTGCTACTACCTGATTGTCGTAAGCTGCTTCGCCAATATCTTCGCAAATAGCTAATTTTATGGCATTTTCTTGATTGTTAATTCGGGTGGGGATGACTCCGGGGGCGTCTAATAATTCAATTTCGTCAGAAATGCGAATCCATCGGAGCGATTTAGTGACTCCAGCTCTGCGGGCACTGTCCACCACTCTCCGCCCTAACAGCCGATTAATTAAAGCAGATTTTCCGACATTTGGAAAGCCCATCACCACTGCACGGACTGGACGGGGCAGCATACCTCGATCGAACCTTCTTTTATTTAGCTGCACCCCAGCATTCTGCACGGCATCCGCCACATCATCTACTCCTTGACCGTGCTCGGCATTAGTAAAATACGCAGTTTCCCCCTGGGCCTCAAACCATGTTTCCCACGCCTCGCGCGCGCGAGGCGCAATCATATCCATGCGGTTGATGACCAATACTCGCGCCTTGCCACCCACCCAACTCGGCATTTGGGGGTGATAAGTAGCCAATGGAATGCGGGCATCTCGGACTTCGAGAACCACATCTACCCGCTTTAGCTGTTCTTTTAATGCCCGTTCAGCTTTGGCAATGTGACCGGGATACCATTGAATTTTCATTAGTTATTAGTTATTAGTCGTTAGTCATTAGTCATTAGTCATTAGTCAGCAGTCATTAGTCATTAGTCAGCAGTCATTAGTCAGCAGTCATTAGTCATCAGTCATCAGTCATTAGTCATTAGTCATTAGTCATTAGTGATATCAAATCCGGTTAAATCGGAATGATAACTAGCGTGCGCGAGTCCCGCGGAGCCAAGCTGAACCAGAGTGCTGAACTCGGAAAATTATGCTTCCCATGCAACCGGACACGATATCAGCAGTCAGCAGTCATTAGTCACCAGCCATTAGTCGCTGTGTCAGGGGGGGTTTACGCATACCCTGGATGTACATAATAGATACGGGTGAACCCGCCCCTACAGAATCTAGGTTTATTTAGTCCGACACGATATAACACGTGACTAATGACTAATGACTAATGACTAATGACTAATGACTAAGGCACAATCAAAACTGAACAAGGAGACAGATTGATCACCCGATTGGTAACGCTGTCAGACGCCCCATCATCGGTTAAACCCATCCCCCGACAGCCCATCACAATCAAATCGGCCCCAATTTCGTCAGCCACATCACAAATCGTGAAAGCCGGTTTGCCTTCTCGCTCAATGATTTCAGCTTCGATTCCCTGCTGGGAAAACATCGATTGGGCCTCAGACAGCAGTTTGGCGACTGCTTCGGGGGAACTCATCACCTCTCGCGCCGGGGAGTCGGCCTCCTCGGCTGGGGGCTCGACTACCGACAGAATAACTAAACGAGAAGCGTAGGTTTTCACAATATTGACAACCTTTTCCGCGGCTTCGCGGGCTTCTCGGCTTTGATCGACAGGAAATAAGACAGTCTTGAACATAGTGCGCATCTCCCGGACGCGGACTCCGATAAAATGTTTACGTTGAGCCAATCAGTGCCGTTTGTTTCATCTTCCGTTTTTTGTACGGACGCGGTTGAATGCGTCCGAGGCCCCAAGTGCAAGTGACCAGTGCCGCCATTTCAACGGAATTAGACAAAAACACCCATATTAGGAGGTTAATCCTGTGACAAAAAAAACTGTAGCAAATTTATCGGCATCGGACTTATCGGGCAAACGGGTATTGGTGCGGGCGGACTTTAATGTGCCGCTCGACAACGGCAGTATCACCGATGATACTCGCATCCGGGCTGCTCTGCCGACAATTCAAGATTTAGCGTCTAAGGGTGCTAAGGTCATTTTGTGCAGCCACTTCGGGCGCCCCAAGGGCGTGACGGAGAAGTTGCGCTTAACGCCCGTTGCTGTGCGGCTGTCGGAATTGTTGGGCAAAGAGGTCAAAAAGACTGACGACTGCATCGGCGATGAAGTCGCTGCTACAGTCGCGGCGATGCAAGATGGCGATGTGCTGTTGCTAGAAAATGTGCGCTTCTACCCAGAGGAGGAGGCAAACGACCCAGAATTTGCTAAGAAGTTAGCTTCTGTGGCGGATTTGTATGTCAATGATGCTTTTGGTACGGCTCACCGGGCTCACGCTTCTACTGAGGGCGTTACTAAGTATCTGAGTCCTTCTGTGGCTGGGTTTTTGATGGAGAAGGAACTGCAATATCTCGGCAGTGCGATCGACAATCCCCAGCGTCCTTTGGCTGCTATTATCGGCGGTTCTAAGGTTTCTAGCAAGATTGGAGTCATTGAAAAACTGCTGGAAAAGTGCGACAAACTACTGTTGGGCGGCGGCATGGTTTTCACGTTCTACAAGGCTCGCGGCTTGAGCGTTGGCAAGTCTTTGGTGGAAAATGACAAGCTGGAATTGGCTAAGTCTTTGGAAGAGAAGGCGAAGAAACGGGGAGTTACTTTTCTGTTACCTACTGATGTGGTAGTTGCTGATAAGTTTGATGCGGCGGCTAACACTCAAACTGTTCCTGTAGAAAGCATCCCGGAAGGTTGGATGGGTTTGGATATCGGCCCGGATTCAGTAAAAACTTTCCAAGATGCTTTGGCCGATTGCAAAACTGTAATCTGGAACGGGCCGATGGGCGTGTTTGAGATAGATAAGTTTGCTGTTGGAACCACAGGTATTGCTCGTTCTTTGGCTGGACTTACTAAAACTGGTACTACCACAATTATCGGTGGTGGTGACTCGGTGGCGGCTGTGGAACAGTTGAAGTTAGGCGAACAAATGAGCCACATTTCCACTGGTGGCGGTGCTAGTTTGGAACTGCTCGAAGGTAAGGAATTGCCTGGTGTTGCGGCTTTGGATGAGGCTTAATTAAGTTAAGTAGGGCGGGCTTTGCCCGCCTTGCTGGAAGCAGGTCTAAATCTTTGGCTGCGAATCATTTTTTTGAAGATTTACCGCAGAGGGCGCAGAGAACGCAGAGGAAGAGAAAAGAGAGAAGGATATGGGTTTAAAGTCTACAGTTTGCTAGTATAATTAATCCGAAGTAGCAGTGAGGTTTGTTTGTGAAACTTAAAATCTTGGCAACTGTAACGGCAAGTTTAGCTTTGTTTTGGCTTGCAGCTCCCGTTAAAGCTCAAAATCCAGATCATGTCAGGCAATTGCTGGAAGCTAATGAGTGCGAGGGCTGTGATTTGAGAAATGCTGATTTGTTTAAGGCTAGCTTGTACAGAGCGAATTTAAGAGGAGCCGATTTAAGCGGAGCAAATCTCTATGAAGCTAATTTGTTGGAAGCGGATTTAAGTGATGCTAATTTGTCTAATGCTAATTTAGTCAACGCCGAGATGTACGGTGCTGACTTGGACAGTGCTAATCTGCGGAATGCGAATTTGTCTAATGCTTTTTTGGGGCGAGCGAATCTGACGAATGCTGATTTGCGCGGTGCTAAACTTTTTAATGCGAATCTGGGCGAAGCTTATCTGCTGCAAGTTAATTTGTCGAATGCGGATTTGAGGCGCTCGCTGCTGTTTAGAGTTAATTTGACTCGTGCGAATTTGAGCGGGGCGGATATGTCTTTCGCTGACATACGCGATACTAATTTGCAGAATGCTATTCTGTCAAATACCAGGCTTCCTAACGCTCAATTGAGCGGTACAAATATCGATGCGGCTAATAACGTGCGGCAGGCTGATTTTGAACGTGCCAACTTTCGGGGTACGAATTTGGGGCCGGGGGTTTGTGTCATCACTAGTTTTCCTGATTGCGTTTTGAATTTGGAATAATCTGCCTGCTGAGTGCGTCAGCCGCGATTAATTTGGCAGCTACGGGAGTTTTTGACCCCGCCCAGAAACGGATACCGTGCCACGTAATTCTGTCGTGGAAAGATAAAAATTTTAGAGTCTTGTTCAAGCTCCCAGATTAATCTGTGGAGTAAATCTAAAATCTCAAATCTAAAATCGACTGTCGTGGAAAGATAAAAATTTTAGGTCCTAGTTCAAGCTCCCAGATTAATCTGTGGAGTAAATCTCTAAAATCTAAAATCTAAAATCTAAAATCGACTGACTGACTGACTGGCTGGCGCACCCTAGGTTGAGATTCGAGCTAAGTTTGCGGTGGTTTGTATCCCTTTTCTAGGGCAAATCTCACAAGCTGGGCTCGATTTTCTAGCTGTAATTTGCTGAAAATGCTGCCTAAATGAGCTTGCACAGTCCGGGGGCTAATAAACAGCCGATCGCTAATTTGTTTGTTAGTATAACCCTGAATAACTTCCCAAAAAACTCTTTCCTCGGCTGGTGTTAAAGGCAAAGGTGCAGGTGCTGGCAATACTGCCATAGCTTTTGGCTCCACCGCCCTAACGGTAGAAGTTTGAAGCAGTCGTACAATCTCGGCGTGAATGCGGTGAGAGCGCTCTAACTGCGCCTTCACCTTAGCTAACATTTCTTCAGACTGAAAAGGTTTTACCAGATAATCATCAGCGCCGATCGAGTGACCTTCAACTTTTGACTCTATCTCGCCTTGACCTGACAAAAATATAAACGGCACCAACTGTCCCAAACGGGTAGTGCGTAAACGGCGACAAAACTCAAACCCGTCCATTTCCGGCATCATGACATCTGAAATTACCAAATCTGGGGGGGCATTTTCAAAAATCGAGAGCGCCTCAACCCCTGAATTAGCGCATTCAACCCGATATCCTTGACTTTCCAAATACATTGCTAAGACTGTTTGACAGTCTGCTTCGTCGTCAACTACTAATATTCTTTCCATGAGAGGCTTGCACCAAATCCAGTTGGACAGTTCTTGAAACTGCGGCTCCCAAAGTAGGAACTTCAATGAGTTTACCTGCTGCAAGTTGATAAAAGCTCGCAATTTCAAGACGCCACAATTCCTCAAATAGTCCAATTACGGGCGCCGATCGCATAAAATGGGAAGAAGTTAAGGAATGTTGGGCTAAAATTTCCTTCTTTTATTCATCTCTCCAAAAAAGCTACAACTTTTTATGATATAACGTCAACTTTTCTGCAGTAAATAGAAGGTAAAAGAAAGAATATTTTTCTATTATACAGAAATTTTGGTGACACTTACACTATTCCTAGACCAGACATGGAAAGGTTTTTAGATTTTTCGGGTTCGGACTCAGGTACAAAAGGGACAACGCGAGCAGGTGCTGCTGCTGGGGGCTGCGCGAACAAACGCGGGTCGGCAATCAACATACTTTCAATTATCGGTGCTGGTTCGGGGCGGCTGAACAGATATCCCTGCATGATATCGCACTGATGTTGTTTCAAAAAATCTAGTTCTGCTTCTGTTTCCACTCCCTCAGCAATTACTGTCATACTCAAACTGTGACCCAGTAAAATTACTGCTGTAGTAATAGCAGCATTTTGAGTATCTTCGTTGGCATTACGGACGAAAATTCGATCGATCTTTAAACTGTCAAAAGCAAATTGCTTGAGATATCCTAAAGTAGCGTAACCGGTGCCGAAGTCGTCAATAGCAATCCGAATTCCTAGAGCTTTAAGTTCGTTTAAAGTAGCGCCTGCTACTGTCGCATTTTCCACCAACGCGCTTTCGGTCATTTCTAATTCTAAATTAGTAGGCTCCAAGCCGGTAGTTTCCAATATTTGCACGATTCGCGCCTTGAGTTCCGGGTCGGACAACTGCCGGGCAGACAAATTTACTGATATTCTAAAAGGCGAAAACCCCGCCGCCAGCCAACTAGCGGCTTGAGCGCAAGCTGAAAGCAGTACCCACTCGCCAATCTGAATAATTAAACCTGTTTCTTCTGCTAAGGGAATAAATTCTCCGGGAGAAATTATACCTCGATCGGGATTTTGCCAGCGCACTAAAGCTTCGGCGCCGATAACTTGGCCGTTCGCAATATTCACCTGTGGCTGATAATATACCTGAAACTCACCTTGTGCCAAAGCGTGGCGCAGCAAAGCTTCGAGAGCAAACTTTTCAGGAGAGAGGCTTGTAACCTTGGTCGAGTCGTTAACTAAATCTTTGAGTCTGGCTTCTGCTTGGCGAAGCGCAACGGTCAGCGGTTGAGTAATAGTTTGCCGTTTCAAGACGCGAGAAGCAATGGCTCCTAGCAATTCAGCCTTGGTAAACGGCTTTGTCAGGTAATCGTCGGCCCCCAATTCCATCCCCCGACGAAAATCGGTTTTGTCACTTTGAGCCGTGAGGAAAATAAATGGAATTGTTGCAGCTAGCGAGTTTTGCCGCAGAGTCCGCAACACGTCATAACCGTCTAGTTCCGGCATCTGCACATCGCACAAAATTAAATCAGGTATCTCCGAAAGTGCCATCTGCACTCCAACTCGACCGTTCTCGGCTGCAATGACCCGGTAGTTGTGAGATTCCAGGAGTTGCAGAAGAGTTTCCCGAATTAATTCGTCGTCTTCAATCACCAAAATTTTGAGCATGATAATTAGATAACAGATCGCACTATATATCTGAAACTGACTAACTCTAGCATACTCAAACTAGAGAATTAGTAATTCGGCCAATTAGCCAATAAATGATTAGCCAAATGGCTGAATATTTCCCGTCTGTTCTTAAGTCACAATAAAAGAACTGCCAAAAGTAGGAACATTTCGAGATCTTTCAAGAGCCGAAAACTGCGGCGCGAGACTCGTTTGATAAACTTTTATTACAAATTAACCGTGGTTTCTCATAAAAAAATGCCACCAACACTGTCACTGCGTCGATGGCGCTAATCACTCAGGCAATCTCTTATTTGATGTCCGGTTAATTGCTCATAATTAGCCAGTGTTTGTAGTTAGGACTTTTGTTTTCTGTCGATGGATGCATCAGGACGCTGCCTCCTGCTTCCGTCCAAAAACGGATACTTGCGAAGGACAACAGTCCTGGAGAGAGCAAAATTTTAGACTCTTGTTCGCGCTGCCAGATTCATCTGTGAAGTCAATCTCAAATCTCAAATCTCAAATCTCAAATCTACAATCGACTGACGGAGAACTTAATTATGGTTGTATAACCGGACATCATATTATGATGTGCCTTAATTCACAGGCTTAGTGGAATTCGCGCAAAACTTGGAATCTACAATTGTAGAAGTGATACTGACAGCCTGCATTGATGATGACGGAATTATCTGGTCTTGCGGAACTACCACCGTCTTTTTACAAACAAGCTCGCTACTGCCTACAGAGGCAAAGTTCCAAGCATAAAATTCGGGAGTGCTGACTGTCGCATTGGCCGGATGTAAACCTAGTGCAGTCACTAATACTAATCCAAAAGTCACTAAAGCTACGATCGCGAATCTCAGCATATTCTTTGTTTGAACAGGATAACTTACCCGATCGGTATTACCTTATTATTGCTCGGGTGGATAGAAAGCGTCAATCGATTTTAGATTTTAGATTTTAGATTTTAGATTGAAGCATTGACCCCAGGGATAAATTCGGGGGGCAAGTTTCATCGGATACAGGTTTTTTATTTCTGGACGGATGAATCCGGGGGCTTGTATCCTGGATGCTTTCGGTCAATAGCAGTTATTCGGCCGTCAGCTTCAACTCGTAAGCGATCGGCTCAGATGCTTGAGAAACTACCACGAATTCATAATAACCAGCATCATCCAGCAATCCAGACCAACTAAGCCCCTCTGCATCTTCCAGCAACGCTCGCGCGCCCTTTGTCCGCCCCGGAGTATAAATTGACAGTAGAGTAGATTGGCGCGGTGCTTGCAAATTCACGCGCAAAGTTTGATTTTGAGCGAACCGGGCAATGTAAGCTTTCCCTTCTCCGGGTTTGAGATTGCCTGTGAGGCTTTTGCTGTTCGATCGGCGGTTAAATTCAACGCTCTCGACAGTTGCTCCAGCTTGCAAAGATGCGAGGGCGTCAGCGGTAATTGCTTGCCAAATTTGTCCGATCGGCAAACCAATGAGATTGCGATCGCGCGGCTGTTCTGGAAACCAATAAAAGAATTTAGCATCAGCCAAATCGTACAAAGCCCGGCTGCTCAAATTCAGCTTGTTAACCTCCGTTTTCGAGCGATCGAGATCGGTGGTGTCGTAAGTACCCAACCGCGCTCTAGCGTCGCTGCTGAGGTTTTCCAGCTTGTCGAGCAACTCGTCGCCGATTTTCTGCCACCTTTCGCGCCACTGGCGATCGTCATCGCCTTCTTTTAACAGCCGTCCGCCCAATTCGGGGTATTTGGCATAGAAAGTCTCGTCCACAAGGTTGACGTAACCGTTATAGAATCGATCGTCAATTTTGAGCTTTACAAAGCGAGCTTGCAAAGCATCTTCTTGCTGCTGCTTCGGGCTTGGAGGCTGGGAACCTTTCTGCACTTTTGATTGCAGATTTAACAAAGAATTGCCCGCCAACCAGCCAATTCCCCCCATACTTGAGAGCACCGCCACCACAAACAAAACCATTTTCCAAGCAGGCATCTTTTGCTGATTGCCAATAACAGCAACTCGCACCGGAGTTCCCGGCAGTTTTGGCGCGGGGGCCGGCACGGGTATAGGCGAGAGATCCGGCGGCTGCGCGGGCCCAAAATCCGGGGCTGGCGGCAAAGGTGGCTGTAAAGGCGGATTCCCCGAGAGAGCGAGCATTACCTCGCGAGCCGAGGAGTAACGCTGGCTCGGCTGTTGAGCAAGCATTTTATCCAGCACCAGGGACAAATTCGGAGACAGAGAACATTCCGCCCGCCAGTTCCAATGCAGCGTCTGGCTGTCGAGCAACTGATGCGGTTCCTTCCCCGTCAGCAACACTAAAACCGTGGCCGCCAGGGCGTACAAATCGCTGTGGGGATAGACGATGCCCATCTGCATCTGTTCGACGGGAGCGTAGCCGAGCTTGCCGATGCGTGTCGCGGGGGCGGGAGTGCCGTTAGCCTCAGCGAAAAGAGACTCTACGGTGGCGGCGACTTGTTTTACTCCGCCGAAGTCGATGAGCACTGGCATTCCGTCAGACAGCCGCAGAATCAGGTTGTCCGGGGAGATGTCGCGGTGAAGCACTCCTAGAGAGTGAATGTATTCGAGCACGGGCAAAATCTGGATCAGCAGTTGATTGATTTCTGCTTCTATGAACCGCAAACCCTGACGCTTGCGGGCGTCGAGCAGAAAGCGGTAGGTTTGACCGGGCACGTAGTCTTGGACGAGAAATAGGTAGCCTCGATCGCTGATACTGACGCGGAAGAGTTCGCGGAAGCGCGGGATTTGATTGTGTTGCAGCTTGTAGAGGACTCCCGCTTCCCGCTCGAACAGTTCCTCGGATTTTTGTAAAGCGTAACTTCCGTGTACTTGGGGCGCAAATTCTTTTAAAACGCAGGGTTCGTTAAATCGGTGGGCGTCTTCTGCTAGGTAGGTGCGTCCGAAGCCTCCGTGTCCCAATTCGCGGACGATGCGGTAGTGATTGTTGAGAGTTATGCCGGGGTAGATGGGATTGTTCATAAAAAATTATACGGGATGCGGGAAACGAGCGTGACTTTAGTCCTGAGAGGTAAGCGACTCGGGGGACTTCAGTCCCCGTGTTCTTTCTTAGTCGATCAAATGATGCGGATCTTCTATGTATTTCTTCACAACTCAACTACTAATATTACCTGCGGTAGTAACAAAATAGCCGCTCGTCCATAAGGACGGCAGCTATTTTAGTTTTAGGATGTGGGTTCTCAAATAATAATTAAAACTATCTTCAAAAAGCTTAACCACTAACGAAATATACCACTTGGTTCAGGTGATAATAACATAAAGTTTTGTTGTTATAGCTTGACTTATTTACTATATCCACCTAAACTAAATAAATCAATTAATTTACCGAAAAAAGAGGTGGCTAAGGTCAAAAAAACGATGGGAGTACAGCAAGTATTGCTGTCTCCCACTAAAGAAGTTGAAGCAGTATTAAATTACCTTTGTCGGCAATCTGGTAAGTTGTACAACAGCGCTGTCTATTTTGCTCGCCAAAGTTTTTTCAAGACTGGAAGGTTGCTGACGGGGAAGTTTGATTTATCTTTTGAACCGTCAATTTCTAAGTCGATGGTTGCTAAGTCGTTGCCTTCAACACCCATGCAGCAAACTTTGATGTCGGTAACGGAAGCGTTTAAGAGTTTCAAAGAGCTGAAAGTCTTATACAATGAAGGTCAATTACATTTTAGACCTCAGCCTCCGAGCTACTTAACAGGTTCTAAATTGTTTAAAGTTGCCTACCCAAATTCTGGTGGATTAAAGCCAGCTATTATCGACAACCAGTTGAGATTTTCCTTGGGTTTAACTGTACGGCGCTGGTTTGGGATTTCTGAATTCTTTTTGCCCATGCCGTCAAACATTGATTGCTCAAAGGTTAAAGAGTTCACAATCCTTCCTAAGAACGGTGCTTTCTACTTAGAAATGTCTTACGAAGTAGAATGTCAGCAGCATGATTTAGATCGCAGCCAAGCATTGTCAATCGATTTGGGAACTGCTGATAATTTGGCAGCTTGCGTTGATACGCTCGGAAATTCCTTCTTGATTGATGCTCGCGCCATGAAAGCGATGAATCAGCTTTGGAACAAGAAAGTAGCAACTAGAAAGGAAGGAAAGCCCGCAGGTTACTGGGATAGTTGGCTAGACCGCGTAACCCGCAAGCGCAATCACCAGATGCGCGATGGCATCAATAAAGCTGCGAAGCTAATTGTTGACCATTGTTTGAAACACGGTATCGGCAATCTGGTAATTGGATGGAACCAAGGCTTTAAGTCTAATAAGGTCGATATGGGTAAACTGAACAATCAAAAGTTTGTTCAAATGCCACTAGGAAAGTTGAAAGATCGCTTGAGCCAACTGTGCAACTTGCACGGCATTAAGTTCACCGAAACAGAAGAAGCATATACGTCCAAAAGTAGTTTTCTTGATGGAGACTCCCTACCCAGGTACGGTGAAAAACCGCCTGAGTGGAAAGCATCTGGAAAACGAATTAAACGTGGACTGTATCGCTCTGCTGATGGAACTGTAATCAATGCAGATATAAACGGGGCTGCCAACATTTTAAGAAAAGTAGCCAGTAAGTTAGGTGTAAAACTTGACCGACTGTGTAGACGGTGTTTGACCACCGTAGCGAGAGTAAAACTTTGGGTGTTACCTAAAGCTGCTTTGTCCGCAGAATCTCAGTGGCTTAAGCCCTGAGAGTGTCAATGGAACTTGCTGCGTCAGATTTTCACGCTTGACTGAGACTGGGAGTTTTGGACGATCGCTGAATTAATCTTGACATAGTGTGTCAGTGTTTATTAGTCGATCGGCTGCTCGGTCATGACCTGCGGTTATTGTTAAAAAAGCGGTTTCCTGCTATTGAAGTTTATCGACTGCGCCCTCTTTTCGATCGACCTCAAAATGTGTTCAAATTTTTAGTGTCCAGCCCAATGTGCCATCCGGTCGCGCCGCGCTACTAATTGACTCGCTTAGCGATCGAGGTACAAAATACGCATTTTAAGGAGCAAATCATGCAGCCAGAACAGCGTCAGCGAGCAATTGGGGCGTTTGAAGAGTTTTTGAGGGCGCCGCTTGAGGAACCATTACAACAGCAGCAGAGTCGAGTTGCCGAATCCGGGGCGATCGCGCTTTTTCAAAAAGTCGCTGCCACAGTACCAGCTTACCAGACTTTCCTAGCTGGACTCAACATCAATCCCGCCTCAATTCAAACCCTTGAAGACTTCCAAAAATTGCCGCTAATTACCAAAGAGAATTATTTACGCTGTCACCCGCTACCTCAGTTGTGCCCCCAGGGCAAATTAGAAACTTGCGATTTCATTGCTGTTTCATCGGGTTCGACAGGAAACCCGACATTTTGGCCGCGTTTTATCAGCGACGAGTTACAAATTGCTGCTCGTTTTGAACAAATATTTCACGACAGTTTTTACGCTGACACTCGCCGCACTTTAGCTGTCATTTGCTTTGCGTTGGGAACTTGGGTAGGCGGAATGTACTCGGCAAATTGCTGCCGCTATCTAGCGAGTAAGGGTTATCCCGTTACAGTTGTGACGCCTGGGAATAATAAGACTGAAATATTCCGAGTTGTGCAGGAACTTGGGGAGCATTTTGAGCAAGTAGTTTTGTTGGGATATCCGCCGTTTATCAAAGATGTGATTGATAGCGGAATTGCTGGGGGTGTGGAGTGGCAAAAATATCGAATTAAGATGGTGTTTGCGGGGGAAGTGTTTAGCGAAGAATGGCGGAGTTTGGTGAGCGATCGCACTAATTCTGACAATCTATATTACAACTCGGCGAGCCTTTACGGTACTGCCGACGCGGGCGTTTTGGGCAACGAGACACCGCTGAGCATTTGCATCCGCCGCTTTTTAGCAAACAATCCGGAAGCAGCACGCAATTTATTCGGGGAATCGCGATTGCCAACGCTGATGCAGTACGATCCGAAAAGTCGCTTTTTTGAAGTGAATAATGACGGCACGCTGTTATTTTCTGGCGACAACGGCATCCCGCTAATACGCTATCACATCTCGGATAACGGCGGTTTAATTTGTTACGAAGCAATGCTCAATTTTTTGGCTGAATGGGGATTTAACCCTGTGGCACGTTTGCAGCAAGCAGCAGGTATGAAAGTTTCTGAGTTCCCCAGAGGAATTCGCTGCTTGCCCTTTGTCTATGTATTCGGGCGATCGCACTTTACCGTTTCCTACTTCGGTGCTAACATTTACCCGGAAAATGTCACCGTAGGTTTAGAAGTTCCCACCATTCGGGAATGGGTGACGGGAAAATTTGTACTGCAAGTCAGGGAGGATTCGGAGCAAAATCGGTTTTTATCCGTGGTTGTGGAATTAGCCGCGGGGGTGGAGGGCGACGAGGAGATGAAGCAGGCGATCGCATCTTCAATTCTCGCGCAATTGCGGCGGTTAAACAGCGAATTTGCTAATTACGTGCCGCCCGAATATCAGTTACCTGTGGTGACATTAACGGAGACGGGCGATGCGGAGTATTTTCCGATTGGGGTGAAGCACCGATACACGCGGCAATAAGTAGTTTGAATTGACGATCTATCAGTTTTAAAAAGTTTTGTGTTATTATATAATTAGGGTGACATTTGATGGTTCAGCTTAAAATATGCCAGCAAAAGACATCTACCACAATACTGTCAGAACAGCTCTAGAAAAAGACGGCTGGACGATAACAAACGATCCGCTACCATTAAAAATTGGCAAACGTACTCTCAACGTCGATTTGGGTGCCAAAAAACTATTTGCTGCCGAAAAGCAAGGTCGCAAAATTGCTGTAGAAGTAAAAAGTTTCGTGAGTGCTTCACCAGTTCATGACTTAGAAGAAGCTGTTGGACAGTATATTGTCTACGAAGATATTCTAGAGCGCTCGGAACCTGAACGGATAATATATCTGGCAATCCGTGCAGAAGTTTATGCACAAATTTTTTCTGAACCTATCGGGCAGCTTTTGTTAGAAAAAAAGAGATTTAAATTAATTGTTTTTGATTCGTTAAAGGAGACAATTGTCAGATGGATAGACTAGATGAATATCGCCGATTTATTCAGAAAATCTTAGAGAGTTATGCCCAGATTCCCTACCTCTACGGAGAAATTAAAAGCAGCGTTATTGTTGACAGGGAACAAAACAATTTTTTACTGATTCACGAAGGCTGGCAAGGGCCTCAAAGAATTCACGATTGTATCGTCCATGTGGAAATTATCGACGGCAAAATCTGGATTCAACAAGATGGTATAGAAACGGGAATTACCCCAGAACTTGTAGAATTAGGAGTGCCTAAAGACAAGATAGTTTTAGGGTTTCATCCGTATCATGTTCGGCAGCATACGGGATATGCGATCGCCTAAACCAGCTTACAATAGAGGAAACAGGTTTTTATATCTCTGCCGAGGACTATTCTGAAAGCCCGATCGCGCTTTTTGCCGAGCTCTATTCTCTTTATCTGCGTGAATCAGCGTCCATCAATTGTCATCTGCGGTTACAAAATTCTCTTTTTTTAACCGCAGATGAGGGCAGATAAACACAGATTAACGCAGATGAATTAGCCGGAATTGATATAATTAGTCTTTAACTATTAGCAATTACCGCTTTATTTGCCGTCAGCTTCCCTGAGAGCCGCCAGAATTTCCGGTCGTTTCATGCGCGCGTAGCCCCGAATTTTCCGGTTTTTGCCGATCGCCTTCAATCGCCTCAGCGAAAGAGTGTCGTAGTCTTCCTTTGGGGGCGGAAACGGCAACTCCAACTGCAACTGCGGTAGCTGAGGTTTTTGCTGGGCCTTCGGCTGCTTCTTAGGCTGTGTTTTTGACTGGGTTTTCGGTTGTGCCTCTGGCTGTATTTCTGAGTGCGCCGCCGCGGCTCCCAGTTGGCGGCGGAGTGTTTCTATTTGATTTTTCAGGTCTTTCTCTACGTCTTCTATCGCGTCTGAAACAAACTGATTAATTGTTTGAACTGTGCTTTCTAATTTTCTTGACAGCAGTTTTTCTAGTTCATCCAATTGTCTCAACGCACCTTCTAGATTTACCTCAGAAATAACAGCAGATATCGGCGGATTATCGCTGCCCGATTGTGCAATTTTATTAGCCATTTTATCTACCTTTTCATTAAATGTTTTTTCAACTTGTTCGAGCAAACGTTTAATCTGTTCTATTGGGTCACGCTCAAACTGCTGGTCAGTTAGAGCTTTTACTTGCTTTTTTAGCAGAGCTTCATTTTTTTTAACAGATTTTTCTATTTCTTTTGTTAGACTTTCTACTTTTTTTTGAAATGATAGCTCAAATTGTTGCAGTAGAGTCTCAATTTGGGCAGTTTTCTGAGTCGGTTGCGGAGCTAAATGTTCCATTTCTGCTTGAGCAACAGCTACCTCCTCGTCGGTCATTTCAAATACCCAAGCCCACATTTGCTCGATGCCGAGTTCTTTCGCAAGAATACACCAATCTGAGCCGCAGACAACTTCATATTCTTCTTCATTGCTGTAAGCTTCAGTGGGGCGCACAATTAAAGGAATTAAGTTGCTGCCTTGCTCGATTAAACTTCTCCTGATAGCTTCGCGGCGTTCGCGGGGAATCTCCCCCCTGTGAGGGTCTGGTACTGCTATTTGGGAAGTATAAATCTGACTGTGACTAATTGGCTTAATCCGCAAATATTCCACTATTCGATTTTGATCGGACGATCGATCCATCTTGTTACAAGTCCCCTTTTGTCATGAAAATCTGGTGTTTGGGTATTTATGTATATTTGCACTTTACAGCCTGCGTTTTAAGTGCTGCAGGACTAACCCAACAACTCTAACTGTAGGGTGTGATACAAACACCTTACCCTGACTGTGGTAAGTTAAAGGGTTTCTTGACCTCAGTATTCCAAGTCTGCGATCGAACTCAGTTATCTGGGGAGATATCGCCTTGCTGCTATACCTGTGCGGCTGGCTGTGCGGTGACAGCCAGGGCGACAAAAGTTACTGCAATTCCTAAAAAAAGCGGTTGTGATGAGTTTAACTGCCTGCGGGACACCAATGATCCACTGCTTTACTCATCTTTACTTTTTGTGGCGTAGAGACTCACTGAGTCAAAGTTGCCAGTGGCGACAGGAATTGCGAGTTATGAATATTTGTGCCACTTATCAATTATTTTAATTATTGCTTTGTCGGTTAACCCTTCAATACGTTTCACCGCACTTGTAAATGACACAAACGGCTGCACCTCTCGTTCTTTGATTATTCTGTCGATTATCTGAGACTTCAAGCCAGTATCTTTAAAATTCGCCAAGAATCCAGATTTATCTAGAGTATTGAGTGCTTCCAACGCCGACATTGATTCGGAAGTTAGGTTTTCAACTTTTGGTATCCTCTCTACCACCACTTGTTTTTCGGGTGGCGACTCTGATTTCAACTCATTAATTCTGTTTGCTAACCCAGCTTCAACTAACAGAGGTACTTGTTGTAAGATTCGGTTTTCAAGTTCTTGTATACTCTGGGCTAAAACTTTTTGTTCGCGGGCGTACTCGGCTTTTAATTGATTAATTTGACTGGCAAACTGAGCTTCAATATTTGTTAGTCGCTGTTCTAAACTAGATGACTCTTGGGGAGTTTCATTTTCACCTAAATTAGGGACTTCGACCAAAGAAACCGGGTTTTTTATTGAATCTGCGGGCTGCGACGAAGTATTTTCGTACAAAAACCCGGTTTCTGGGTTCTCAACTAAATTCTCAATGATTGCGGTTTTTCTGAGAATTTCAAGTTGTTCGAGGAGAAGTTCTTCATTTTCTTCTTCCAGGATGAATGCTCCGATTGTCTCGCCTTTGAGAGGTTCTATTTCCTTTGCTCTTGCCGCCGCGTAGTATTCAAAATCTCCGTCTACTATCTCGTAGGCATCCATACCGTTGCGGCGGACAATTATCGGATTAATCAATCCTCCTGATTCTAAAATCAGTCTCGCTAATTTATCCAAATCAGGCTCTGCAAAATTGGAACGTGGCACTGCGGATGTAATTCTTTTCACTGCAACCAGTGACGGAAATAATTTTTTCATTAGTTTTTACCTATTTTTTCTAAAACTTCAAGTGCTAGCATTTCAAATTCTTGGGAGGCGATGGAATCTGGTTTAAAGTCTAGCACTGAAATCGGATCGGCGATTTCCATATTTCCCACGATTTGAAATTGTTCTGCACACTTTGCTAAATCGTCTCTCTCGTAAATTACGCTGTCCATGATTTCAAGGCCGTAGCGTTTGGGAATTGTCTCCCTCCGCTTAGGCAAACTATACTGTACAAATTTAGCATTAGCGGAGATTTTGCAAGCAAGTACGCCTAAAATTGCGATCGGCTGTTTGCCGATTATTTTCCTGAATCCGTTAACTTTTTTGATAAAATCCTTGACATTAACCAATCCTTGATTGGCAAAAGGCTTTAAGTCAGAAGGAATAATTAAATAATCCGCCGTAATCAGGGCAACTCTGGCGTAAAAATTCAAAGATGGTGGCGTATCGATCAGTACAATATCATATTTATCCTGTACTACGGCTAGTTTCTGAATTAAAATCATTCGGCTGTAATCTAGTTGATTAAATTCTGTTTCTTCGTGCATCAAATTTATGTGGGAAGGAATCACATCAATTTCGGGATGGCAAAAACTTGACTTGCGTGCTACTTCGCCTATCGAGTAAGCATCTTCTGACTGCAAAACGTGAAGAATGTTGCAATCTTTCAAGTCATCTTGTTCTTCATCCTCAAATTTTACTAAACCTGTCGCAAAGGTTGTATTTGCCTGACTGTCTAAGTCGATTACCAAGACTCTGTTACCTTTTTTGCTCAGCGCGGCAGCTAAATTGACTACTGTTGTAGTTTTGCCAACGCCGCCTTTGTTATGGTAAACTGCAATGATTTTCATAGTATTTTGCCTTTTTTGGGGAACGGTTACATCTGATTTAGCTTGAATATTAACGAGATTATTTTCAGGTATTTCTTCCGGTTCTGAGATTTGAATTGGCTCAGGTTCTGCGGTGGCCCAATTGTCTGGTTGTACTGGGACTTCGCTAATTAACTCAGGACTAACTAAATTAATTTTATTATCTTCCAGTTCAAGTTTATCGGGAGTTTTTATAGGTTTTAAACTATTTCTGCCAATTAAAGCTATAATTTCCTCAATTCTAGTTTCTACGTCTTGTCCAGCACACTTAAAGACTAGCTGAACCTCATCGGCGCTTCTTGCATAAATTCTAATTTCTTTACCGTTAGTTATGAGGCCGTAGCGGATGCTCAAACTTTTTAAATAGCGATTGAGTTTTCGCAGGTGGCGGTCTAAATTTTCCTTGGGATGTTTAGCCTCCATAACTACACTCATCGGCGAGTCTGCATCGACAACTATTGGGATAACTGGGGTGGCAAATGAGAGGAAGTCTAGACGAATATTCCCAAATGCGATTTCTTGGTGCCACGAGTCGGGGGTATATCCCAGCTTTGGCAACAGATAACTGACAATGAGTTTGCTTTCTACTTCGCTTTCGTTGCGACAGTTATTGGGATTGAAAGTCATTCGATTTTAGATTTTAGATTTTAGATTTTAGATTTTAGATGGGGAATGACTGATTTAATAATGGTACGGATTGTGATAAGCTGTCGCGCATTTAAATTGTATATTCAGGGCGGGCGGGACACCCCACAAGACTTTGATTTTTTTTGACATACAATTTAAATGCCGCAACAGCTTATTGACATTAGGGTACGCATTCCTCACCTTACAAAAGCTACGTATTGTAATATTGAAAAACCCGGTTGTGTTTGACAAACCGGGTTTTTAGGGGAGCGAGCGCGCTTCAAAACTATTTTGTTTGAGCGTTAAATTCCTGCAATGTCTGATAGCCCCCAGCCGGATCGTATAGGTGACAGTTGTCGGCAATCCGCTTCATTAAAGACCAAGAAAATTCTGTTTCGTAGAGATGATCTTGCCAATTTTCCTTTAAGCTGCTGTGGGCGAGGCGCAAATTGTACCAGGGAATAGCAGTTGAAAGGTGGTGGGGAACGTGGACGTTAATGTCGTGGCACAGAAACTCTATCCAGCGGGGATAATCGCAGTGAACTGTTCCCGATAGTTGCGCTTGGACTTCGTTCCATTCTTCGGGTTCTTTAAATGAAATGTCTGGTGCTGTGTGGTGGACGATCGTAAAAGTGCTCATCCAGAAATGGTAAACCATCCAGGGCACTAACCAAAATTTGACAAATCCCCAAATGCCTGTGGTTGCAATTAAAATCGGGAATCCGATCGCAGCACCGATTAAAACTACAAAAACTGAAAACCGCACTTGTTCTTGTTGCTGTTTGCCTTTGAAGCGCCACCACTTAAAGTGTACTTTTGCCCAGTGGGCGATCGAGCCGATCCACCACATCCGACCGAATATTAAACTATAAGCTATTTGTAAAGGCTTGGACGCGCCAGCGTAGTCTTCTGCTGTCATCGGCTGCCAAGCATTATCCTCACCCATTTTGTTGGTGTGCTTGTGGTGGTAATTATGCCCGTGCCGCCATGCGTGAAACGGGAAAATTAACGGCAGAAATGCGAGATGTCCGACTAAATCGTTAACCCAGCGGCGGTTAGCGAATGACCGATGACCGCAGTCGTGGCCGAGCACAAAAAAACCGGTTAATCCGGTGCCTGTGAAAATCCACATCAGGGGCAGTAGATACCAAGGCGATACTGCTATGCCCCAGTAACCGACAGCAACTAGCAAAACGTTGACGATGACTTTTGTCCAAGCTTTGCGGGGGTTTTTGACGAATACTTCCCGCGGCAGGGTTTTGAGAATATCTTTGAGGCGCAGGTTGGAAGGGTCACTTGCGGATGTCAAATTTAGTGGTTTTTCGATCGATGCTGTCATAAATAGATTTCGATTCTCCGTATGCCATGAGGATGGCTTAACAAATTAGCGCCCTAAAAAAGCGCAATAAAATGTCAGCTCGTTGCCAGCTTGTGGCAGACGAGTTGAGCAGTAGGCAAACGCGTTTTAGCAAATGCTAGCGATCGCTATCCGCAGTTAGGAATTTCTAGCACTTTTGGCAAAAAATACTGCGGGTAGCCAAACCTTTGTTTTTATAACACAGGGGTAGCACACTTAGCATTAGCGGCTGTTGTCTGCTAATTGCTGTTGCTGCTACCAGAAATCGGGTCGAGAGCCGGCAAGCCAGCGATCGAGCGTTGCTGTTTGAGGCTTTGCACTTGCAGCAGCAAGGAGTCGATTTCCGCTTGCAGGTGCAGGAACTTAACTTGCTGATCGGCTTGGTACGGGCACTTCACCGAATCTACTTTGCTGGCAAAACTGGTCGATCGAACCGAAGAACTAGCCATTTCGGAATTGCTAGCCTCGGTTTGAGGTCTCGAAAGAGTGGATGAACTATTTGACATCAGTAATTGTGTAGACATTTCTACTTACTCACACCATTAAGATACTTTAACCTGAACCGATCGTATTAAACATCAAATTAACCGATCGAGCTAAAATTAGTGTAAATTCTTCGGCCATTGCCTAAAACCATTGACATCGTGACCCTGATTCTACCTGCTACTGACTCTGCTGTTAACTCCGCTGCCCGCGCAGCCTCGCCGAAACGCTACGGCTGGCCGGGCTTGATCGAAGCTTATCGCCCCTACCTGCCGGTGACGGAAACCACGCCGGTAGTCACTCTCCAAGAGGGCAATACTCCCCTGATTCCAGCACCTGCGATCGCCTCTCTCATCGGTCGAGACGTGCGCGTCCTGGTGAAATACGACGGCCTCAACCCCACTGGTAGTTTCAAAGACCGGGGGATGACAATGGCGATTTCCAAGGCGAAGGAAGCTGGTGCCGAAGCAGTAATTTGCGCCAGTACCGGCAATACTTCGGCCGCCGCCGCCGCCTACGCCCGACGCGGGGGGATGCGAGCTTTCGTGTTGATTCCCGAGGGTTACGTGGCTTTGGGCAAGTTGGCGCAAGCTTTGCTTTACGGTGCGGAAGTAATTTCGATTGGCGGAAATTTCGATCGAGCTTTAGAAATTGTCCGCGAAATGGCTGTCAATTATCCGGTGACATTGGTCAACTCCGTCAATCCTTACCGCTTGGAAGGTCAGAAAACCGGAGCTTTTGAAGTGGTGGACGCTTTAGGCGACGCCCCCGACTGGCTCTGCATTCCCGTGGGAAATGCGGGAAACATCACAGCATACTGGATGGGTTTTTGTCAATACCACCAAGCTAGAAAATGTTCGCGCTTGCCGCAGATGATGGGATTTCAAGCAGCCGGGGCTGCGCCTTTGGTAACGGGCCAAGCAGTGGCGAACCCAGAAACCCTGGCGACGGCAATTCGGATCGGCAACCCCGCTAGCTGGAAACAGGCGATCTCGGCTTCCGAAGCCAGCCGCGGCAGTTTTGCTGCCGTCACCGACGCTGAAATTCTCGACGCTTACCGTTTGTTAGCATCCGAGGAAGGGATTTTCTGCGAACCGGCGAGTGCAGCTTCTGTGGCCGGTTTGCTGAAGGTAAAAGACCAAGTTCCGACGGGGGCGACAGTGGTTTGCGTGCTGACTGGTAACGGTTTGAAAGACCCGGATACGGCAATTAATCACAGCAACAATCTATTTAAAAGCGGCATTGCTCCGACTTTGGATGCAGTAGCTGGGGCGATGGGGTTTTAGAAGAAGTCCGAGGGAAGAAGACCTTTGGGCTTCGCGAGCGGGTAAAAATAAGGAACAGGGAAGAAGTTATGGGCAATTCGATTCTCCTGTTCTCCCTTTTTTTCTTGAGTTATACGATCGGCTGTTGGGTCGAATTTGCCTGCATATTTCATCACTTTGGATGCGGTTAAGATTTTCCGTTGTCGTCAATTTGCGATCGCCCTGGGGCAAGTTTTCGCAAAGAGCGGCCAATACGACGAGGTTTCGGAACTTTACTTTTGCCTGCCGGCCATCCTTCGCGCTGCTGGGAGCGATCGCCATCGGTTTCTTCGGTTTGGTCGTGAAACAAAATTTGTCGCGTGGGATAAGGCAAATCGATGCCGTTTTCCACAAGCTTTTTTTTAATAGCACAAATTACCTTGTCGCGCGATCGCATATCGTCAATTCGGCGCGGCGGAGAAATCCACCACCGAACGCGGATCTTGACGGTACTTTCTGCTAGCTCAAGCACCAGCACATCGGGTGCAGGATCTTTCAACACCTCATTTATGCTGTACAGTGCTTCCAGCATTAACTGCTTGGCGCGGTCAATATCGTCGCCGTAACCAATACTAAAATCGTATTCCGTGCGGCGTTTATCGAAAGCAGTATTCACTGTCACCGAATTCGTAAATAATTCGGCATTTGGAATAACAATCCGGCGACCATCATAGGTGAGGATTGTTGTAGCGCGCGTCTCAATATTTTCTACCGTTCCCTCAAAGTTTTTAAACACAATTTGGTCATCGATTCGGAACGGTTCCGTCAACAGAATTAGGATACCGGCTAAGAAGTTTTGCAAGATATCGCGAAAGGCAAAACCAATCGCCACCCCGCTAATTCCCAGCAATTGAATCAAATCCCCAGCTTTAAATGTGGGAATTACAATCGAAAGAGCAACAAACAGGCCAACTAGAACGATAATACCCTGCGCCAACCGTCCTAACACCAGCCCCAAATTTCGAGCTTGGCGGTGGTGGCGGGTAACTCGCCTGACCACTCTCTTAATTTCCCGAGCCAAAAAGAAAAAGATTGCAAAGACAATTAACGCCAGCACAATATTAGGCAGCATGATCGTAAAGCCGTCGATCATGCTCTGCATCTTTTTCCAGACTAGGGATATCTCTGCCTTCATGAAGTTTCCTCGCCTATCAGTCGCTGTTGATAGTAGTAGAATGTAGCTCGATTAAGTTCTATCTAAAGACTGTAGGTTGGTACGACGCGAGGAATATTTTTGGGCCGTTCTCAAAATTTTGAATGCGGATTATAGGTTGGGATATATAGCAATCCTTGCAGGAGTCGTAAATTTTTTACCCCACCCCAGCCCTCCCCGCGAGTTCGGGGAGGGAGTAAGAAATTCACAAATGATTTAGGATTGCTATAGTAAAGTTACATCGATTAGTAGATTATCTGTAGATGGAGAATCATAAAGAAGCGGATAAATTAATGGCGCCTAATTGCAGGAAAAGGAAAAACAACCCATCGGTGACTAAATCCCACCTGCCGATGGTAATCGCCATGCCGACAATTCCTGAATTTTTAATTCCTAATTCCCAAACGGCGGTAGATCGAGTAACTGATTTTTAGAATGTGGAAGCGGGGCGGGAGTTCTGCCGGTTTGGGCGGAAGTTTGGCGGATTTCCAGAGCCGTTTCGGCAGGATTTTCCGTGCGAGTAGGTACTATCTCTAAAGAATATACTGTCTCTGTCTTTGCAGGGGAAGAAGTTTGTGCTTTGGTGAGTAAATCAACCGCATCTCCGAGAGCGCTAGTTAAATTTTTGCTAGTCTCGGCGTGACGGGCTTCTTCTTGTTTGAGGGCTTGAGTAAGTTGTTTAACTTGTTCGATCGCCCGATCGCGCTCTTGGAGAACTTCTGCTAACTTAGCTTTAAGTTCGGCTACTGTTTGCAGTTGTGCGACTTCCTCCTGCCGAGCCACTCCAGCACCCTCCTCTTCGGGCACAATGGGGGAAAAACTTTGTAATTGCTCTATCTGCCGTTGCAGAGAAGCGATGCTTTGCTGAGTTAATTTGGCATCATTCCGGCGCTGCTCGGCTTCGGTATTGTAGAGTTGGCGCCACTGAGCAGCACTTTCACCGGCCTCATCTCGATCGCGCGAAACTTCTGTTAACTGCTGTTGCAGCCGCTTGATTTCATCTAACCACTGTCTGACATCCTGATCCATATTGATTTTAGATTTTAGATTTTAGATTTTAGATTTTAGATTAACAATGGCGCATTGGTAATGCCTTAATTAATTAACGCTCGTTATTTCCAGTTGCGCGATCGTCCTGCATCCATTTTCCATTTTCCCCTTCCCCGTCTCCTGTGCGCTATGAACATTTTTTACTGGTTGCGCTACCTGATTTTAGCTTTGTTTAAGGCGCTTTTGAGACTGCTTCGAGCTCTCAAGAGAAAATTTTGTGGTTTTTGGCTTTTTTGTCGGTGTTTGACTTGGGGCACGCTCAAGGAAGTCGGCGCCAAGGCGGGAGAGCAGCGCTTGCCGGGGCTATCTGCAGAAATGGCCTACAATTCTATGCTGGCGCTGTTTCCGGGGCTGTTGGCTATCTTATCTGCGATCGCTCTGTTTGAACCTTTGCAGTCAACACTTTATCAAATGGCCCGTCTTTTGGGCGAAGTTATACCCGATGACGTGCGGAGTTTAATTCGGGGCTTAATCAAAGAAATTCTGTTAACTCGCAATCAAGGGCTGTTTTCGGCGAGCTTTCTTGCGGCGATTTGGGCATTTTCTGGAGTAATGAGCGCGGCCATGGCTGCACTCGATCGCATCCATCAAATCCCGAGCGATCGAACTCGACCATTTTGGAAAGCCAAACTTATTTCTCTGGCGCTGAGTATCGGCACAATTATACTATTGATTCTGGCATCAGGAGTAGTATTTGTCAGCGACTTAATTGTACAAGCTATTGCACGGCAGAGTTGCCTGCTGGAGTCCGTCGCCAATTGCGATTTAAAAGATGTCCAAAATTGCTTGCTGCTCGCCGACAAATGCCCTTTGGAGTCGCAACTGTTAGGTGTTTGGCGGCTGTGGCGGTGGCCGATTTCTTTAGGAATTGTATCACTTGCCTTTGCTTTTATTTACCGCTACGGGCCGAGCCGCCGTCAAGCAGATATTCCTATTTTGTCGGGAGCTGTTTTTGCTGCTATTTTGTGGGCGCTGTTTTCAGCTTTATTTCGGTTTTATGTTTTGCACGTGGGCAATTTTAGTTGGGCTTACGGCACGATCGGAACTTTTATTGTGTTGCTGCTGTGGCTCGATCTTTCTTCTTTGGTGATGCTGATCGGCGCTCAGTTAAATGTGACCGTGGGAAAGGCAATCAAACAAGCTAAAATAAGGGGTAATGGGTAATTGGAAATTGGAAGTACGCTCGCGTAGCCGAAGTATTGGGAATTGGAGTCAGAGCAGACCGATTTGTATTCCCAGGATCTGCGTGGAAGGATGTAACGAATAACAAATAACAACTAACAACTAACAAATAACTATTGTTAATTGCCGGCAGCCGGCTCACCGGCGCAGTAAAGTGGTGAGGATACCCGAAACAAAAGAAAGCAAAATCAGTATCCAAATAACACCACCGGGAATGAATGTCAAGAGACCAACGCCTCTGAGAATCCAAACTAGCAAAGTGATACCCAGGATAGTCCAAAAGATGCGGGTAGAGAGGCGCATTTGAAATCTAGGAGAATTAGTCATCAGAAATATGGGTTAGAAACCCCGTCCTTTTAGGACGGCTTTACATTAGAGTTAAAACTTTTGTGGGGTGGAGGGGTATGGTTGCCCCTCCGGCGAGGTATGGTTGCCTCAATCTCCTTTCGGAGTAAAGTTAGCACGCGCCTTTGTTTTAAGAGCTTGTTAGGCCCAAAGCACTGTCCCAGTGACCTTAGAAGTGTTTAACCTTCAGCGACAGAGCAAGGAACTAGCTACGCATTCCAGGGTGTCGTGACTCAAAAAACGTAGTCAGTTAAGACGATGGCCCGTCAGAACGGCTTGTCAGATTTCTCTTTCAAGCCTCATGCCTTTAGGCTGAGGTTCCTGACGTTGAATGTTAAAGTTTTGTCTGGATCAATGATAGCTGCTTTGCTGCCGATCGGCAGTTACCTCACTTTTATTTCGACTCCCGGTTCCACTGTTGCGCCTGGGGGTACAAATGCGCTGGGAGAAGTCGCCAATGCTGCTCAAAAAACACCTGCTGCAAGTTTAACAATTTCCGATCGCACAATTGGAGCCGCGAAGGTGGGGATGACTTTCGGAGAATTGAAAAAAGCTCTGGGTTCCACGGCTTTGTTTAAGGTAGAGTCTCCTTTTATGGTAGACTTTGATGCTGTGGCTGTCAGCCTGTCGGGAAAAGTGCAATATCGGATTATCTACGCTGCGGGTACAAAGCTGAAAGATGCGGATGTCATTGAACTTTTGATGACTGAGAATTCTAATTATAAAACAGTTCAGGGCGTCGGGCCGGGAATGACTCTGAAACAAGCTGAGGCAATTTACGGTAAAGCTACTTTATCTTACAATGTTGAGAATGAAATGAGAGAAGGGGTTGTATTTGCCAAGCAACCCACTAAAAAGATTATGTTTGTTCCCAAGGCTGAAGGGAAACAATTTGCGGGGGTTTACGGGGCCGGTCAAGGGGGATTTTATCAGACTAACAAGTATCAGCCGAATGCTGTAATTAAGTCTGTGATGGTGCGGAAGTAAGTTAGTATTCCTGGACGCAAAAACCTGGTTTTTTAAGGTAATTACGTCATTTTAGGTTGATGGCGCGAGAAACCGGGTTTTTTGCTGTTTCAGCAGGCTGTAGGAAGTATTCTCGCAACAACCCGGTTTCTGGACACCTGCGAGTCTAGAAATATAAAAATTAAGGAGTACCTGCGGGTAACTCCAAATACTCTTCATTGTCAAGATAATCTCTGATATTTTCCAGTATTTGCGTCAAATACTCTACGACTTCTTCCTTCATTTCTAATAGTTCCTCAATAGCCTGATCTTGCCCCACTTCCTCAAAAGACTTAATCCCATGCGCCAAATCATTCCTGTTGCTTTTAACAACTACAAGATTTTGCCCGTTCTTTGTCTTAGTAAAGTCGGTTTGATATGAAAAACCATATTTTTCTGCTATTTCTTTAATCAACCTAGCATCCACATTTCCTGAAAACAGTTCCTCGCGCTCAAATGTAGCTGTGATGATATCTGTAGAGATTTGGTTGATTGTTAAATGAATTTTTTGAGGAGAACGGTTTTTCAGATTTTGGAGGACAATCACTTTGATTTTGGGTTTTAGTCGGTCAAAGGAGATTCCTTTATTTTTGAACTCCTGGAATATGGCTTCAATCGCATTTCGCATAGTGGATTCAACTAAGTTATACAGTAACAAAAAACCATTAGCTCTCAGGGTTTTTGCTAACTCAGGATCGAGACTTTGTATTTTGTATGTGCCAGCAGGATCGAATACAGCTAACTTCGTTGTCTGTTTTTCCAAGCTCTCCAGAAAAATAAAGTAATTATCCACATCTTTAGCGCGTGTATTAAAGTCGAAGAGTACAGTTTCCATGATTATCCTAGCAGTCGATCGCAGACATATTCAATACACACAACAAATTTTTGATTTCCCAAACTAATACCCAGAGATTTTTGGCTCTCTTTCAAATGTATTTACTTTGCTATTAAAATGATTGTAGCCGCTCAAATAAATCTCTTCGGAATTCCTCATTTGCAGTTTTGCTTAGTTGGATTACCCGAAGTGTAGTTCGATTGAAATGCCTCTGACGAGGCATGAGTAAATCACTAAACTTAAATCCATTCAAATGCTCTAATTTTTTCAGTCCACTTAAGGTTAATTCGTTGTTGACAAATCTGGTTAGAGTACGAATGCGTTCTGCACCGTCTACGATCTCTAAACGTGATTCATCATTTTCATCATCACCGAGATCGGCAACGAATAGATAAGGTATTGGTAGCCCCAAAATTACAGATTCGATAAACTTTGATTGCCTTGCTTCATCCCAAGTCATTTCACGTTGGTAGTCAGGAATAAACAACTTATTAGTATCATCGTCAATTCCTTCCATATATTTTTGAACGAGTATTTCGACTGGATACTGTTTGGTGTCGTAATTAATTTGCTGCCGATTATCGCGAATTTCCATTTCTGCAGCATTTCTGTCTTGAAGCGTAATTCCTTCTAGTTTCGATCGCATATTTTTAAGTAACGAGAAAGTGTTGTGGATACGATAATTTTACCACAGCCCAAGGTTGATAAAGTCCTGTTCGGAGAATTTTAGTCTCTCAGCCACCCCAGTATAAATTCTGATTTGGCTGAGAGGGTACGGACGATCGCACATATCAAAAAAAAGTGCGATCGCCAATGTTTAGTTAACTGAAACCGCCTCAAAAATTACCATTTATAACCCGCTGGCGAGGGAATTGGCAGAGCGGCCCAACGCCGATAAACGGTTGCTGTCCCCGCTTAAATCGAACACAACCTCAAACTTAACCTGAGGTATAGTTTGTCGCAGAAACTGAAAATGCCCGTCTGCATCTGAACGACTGCGGAAGCGGGCGACAATCATCCATTGCTGAGAAGGTAACAAACGGGCGATCGCCCAACAGTGCAAGCGGTCTTTATATGTCATCATAGAATTCGTCTCCATTGAATGTTGGAGCCAGAGCCAGCCCGGAACCTTCCAGAGTAAGGGGCTGGCTTCTGACTTTTTAGGGTCTGAACCCTATATACACTTATAGCATCATTTGATGTTATAAGACGCAAATGACATAAAAATATATATAATGATGTTAGAGTGTAAAATTAAAGACAATTGAAGTAAAACCGTGCCCACCTATGCCTTCACGTATGCGAGTAACAGTTACACTGCCAGAAGACGTTCATCAAGCCTTGTCCGAATGGGCCGAAGAAGAAGATAGAACCCTCGCAAACCTTCTCTCCCATGTGGCAGCTAAAGCAGTCAGAGATCGCCAAGACGAGAAAAAAGATAAATCAGAAAGCGATCGCCCTTAAGCGATGGCCACGGCCTAAGATGGACTGTGTTGAAATGTTTGGCAGTACAACGAATGGCTTCACGGGGAAGAGTTACCGCATACCTACCAGAGGAAATTCAAAAAGCTCTGGAAGAATGGGCAGAAGAAGAAAGCAGATCCGTCAGCAGTTTGACAACTTACCTGCTGACGAAATCTGTTAGAGAGCGTCAACAGCAGAAAAAGGACGAATCCCCGAGCGATCGCCCGAGTTGAAGACGGCGCGATACTGAAAGGGTTTGGAGTGTAAAATTTAAGACAATTGAACAAAAACCATGCCGGCCAATGCCTTCACGTATGCGAGTCACAGTTACACTGCCAGAAGACGTTCATCAAGCCTTGTCCGAATGGGCCGAAGAGGAAGATAGAACCCTCGCAAACCTGCTTTCCCATGTCGCAGCTAAAGCAGTCAGAGATCGCCAAGACGAGAAAAAAGATAAATCAGAAAACGATCGCCCTTAACAGCGATCGCCCCTTATCCCATCCGCGTCCATCCGCGTCCATCCGCCTACATCTGCGGTTAAAAAAGCTCGCCCCTCAAAAAAATAAGGTGGGCCGCAACCCACCCTACCCCAATTATTTAGCAGTCACCAACTGAGCAGGCAGCCGCTTAAACGCCAACCTTTCATTCTCGATATCCACAAAAATCGTATCGCCATCAGCAAAATCTCCCCGCAAAATACCCTTCGCCATTTGCGTTTCCAACTCCCGCTGAATTCCCCGCTTCAAAGGCCGCGCACCGTAAACCGGATCGTAACCAATTTCTGCTAAAAAGTCGATCGCAGATTCCGACAGCTTCAGAGACATCTTGCGTTCAGCCAACCGTTTTTCCAAGCGCTTGACTTGCAACTGCACGATTTGCCGCAGTTGGGTCTTGCTCAAACCGTGGAAGATAATCATCTCATCAATCCGGTTCAGGAATTCCGGGCGGAAAGTTCCCCGCATCGCTTCCATCACCCGACTCCGCATTTGTTCGTTATCTCCCGCCACATCTAAGATGTATTGAGAGCCGACATTCGAGGTCATAATAATCACAGAATTCTTAAAATCTACTGTGTGACCTTGAGCATCGGTAACGCGGCCGTCATCCAGAATTTGCAGCATGATGTTGAATACATCCGGGTGCGCTTTCTCGATTTCATCGAATAGAATCACAGAGTAAGGACGGCGCCGCACAGCCTCAGTTAATTGTCCGCCTTCATCGTAGCCGACGTATCCCGGAGGCGCACCAATCAACCGCGAAACCGCGTGTTTTTCCATGTATTCCGACATATCAATTCGCACGATCGCTTCTTCCGTGTCGAACAGATAAGACGCTAATGCTTTAGCTAATTCGGTTTTGCCAACACCCGTGGGGCCGAGGAAGATAAAACTCGCAACCGGACGATTGGGATCGGCTAAACCTGCGCGCGATCGCTGAATTGCATCTGCAACAGCCGTCACCGCTTCATCCTGTCCGATTACCCGCTTGTGCAGTTCATCTTCCAAGTGCAGAAGTTTCTGCATTTCCGATTCAACTAACTTGCTGATCGGAATTCCCGTCCACTTGGAAATAATCTCGGCAATGTCACCTTCTGTAACTTCTTCCCGCAGCAAACTTTTACCAGTGGTTTGAGTTGCTGACAGTTGAGATTCAGCTTCTTGCAGTTGTTTTTGCAATTCGGTTAACTTGCTATATTTCAACTCAGCAGCGCGGTTCAGGTCATATTTTAATTCAGCTTGTTGAATTTCAATATTCACCTTATCAATCTGTTCTTTAATCTTTTGAATGCTGCCGATGACACCTTTTTCAGATTGCCACTGGGCATTCAAACCGTTTTGCTGTTCCTTGAGGTTGGCTAAGTCTTTTTCCAGTCTTTCCAAGCGTTCGATCGAAGCAGAGTTACTTTCTTTTTGCAGCGACAGTCTTTCCATTTCTAGCTGCAAAATCCTGCGGTCAATTTCGTCTAGTTCTTCCGGCTTCGAGGTAATTTCCATTTTGAGTTTAGCGGCTGCTTCGTCCACTAAGTCAATGGCTTTGTCTGGAAGGAAGCGATCGCTAATATATCGAGTAGACAAAGTAGCCGCCGCCACTAGGGCGCTGTCAGAAATTTTAACGCCGTGGTGAACTTCGTACCGTTCTTTCAAGCCCCGCAAAATCGAGACAGTATCTTCAACTGTCGGTTGGTCAACATAAACTTGCTGGAAGCGGCGTTCTAGTGCCGCATCTTTTTCGAGGTACTTGCGGTATTCGTCGAGAGTTGTAGCGCCGATACAGCGCAATTCTCCCCTCGCTAACATGGGTTTAAGTAAGTTGCCGGCATCCATCGAGCCTTGAGTTGCGCCAGCACCGACAACGGTGTGAATTTCATCGATAAATAAGATGACTTTGCCGTTGCTGTCGGTCACTTCTTTGAGTACCGCTTTCAAGCGTTCTTCAAATTCTCCCCGGAATTTGGCCCCGGCAATTAAAGCGCCCATATCTAAGCTAATTAATTGTCGGTCTTTGAGAGATTGGGGGACATCTCCGGTGATAATTCGCTGGGCGAGTCCTTCGGCGATCGCAGTTTTTCCGACTCCCGGTTCCCCAATCAATACCGGGTTATTTTTGGTGCGACGGCTCAAAATTTGAATCGTGCGGCGGATTTCGTCATCCCGTCCGATTACCGGATCGAGTTTGCCTTGACGCGCGGCTTCTGTCAAATCTCGGCCGTATTTTTCCAGCGCTTCGTATTTCCCTTCTGGATTTTGATCGGTCACTTTGTTGTTCCCCCGGACTTGGGTAATGATATCTTTGAGCTTGGCTTCAGATAGTTTAAATTCTTGTAGTAGATTTTTGCCGAAGCGATCGTCCTTAACGTAACCTAGTATCAAATGCTCGATCGAAATAAATTCATCGCCGTACTCTTTGCGATAAGTTTCGGCGCGATCGAGCAAAGTGTCGAGAGAACGACCTAGATAAACGTTGCCGCCGCTTCCAGAGATTTTCGGCTGGCGGCTGATAAACTCATCAGTGCGATCGCGCAATTTTGCTACAGAAACTCCAGCTTTGTTAAATAAGCTGCTAGCGAGTCCCGATTCTTGTTCCAGCAAAGCTTTCATCAAGTGTTCGCTTTCTAGCTGCTGCTGCTGAGCTGCTTTGACGAGTTCGGGAGTGCGGGCGAGGGCTTCCCAGGCTTTTTCGGTAAATTGGTTTGGATTATTCGGTTGCATAAATTTTAATTCCCTGCATTAAAAATGATGACTGCTGTAGAGGCAATTGCTTGATTGCTCGTACAATTGTCATTGTAGGGAGTTGCAGAGGGGGGGCGGATCGGTGTTCCCCTATCTTGAGATAGGTATTTCCGTCCTGATTACTAATACGACTAGCAAAAAGACAACGGCTGTTTTGCGTGCAAATAAGTCGTCGGTACGGGTTATCCTCAAAAACAGCGACTTGTTATACGACTTTCGGGCAAGGATAAACGATTCCCTCTGCTGCGTGCTACAATGTAGTATGTAGAGAATTCTTATTTTATAACTCTAATCCCAAAATTCGCCTGGGCAACCTAACCTACGATGGACAACAATTTGCTCTTCTACAGATCAATCTCTGATATTCTTAGGGTCTTTGTTGTACCTGAAGTTGAGGGCAGAGTTGACAACGGGTCAGTGAAGGTGGAAGAACTACCACTTGAACTCAGAGCGTTTAGAGCTATACAAAGGCAATTACCAGATGGCAGTATTGAGCCTATTGTTGAGATAAACAACGAAATAAATTTAATCTTAGAAGTCAGAGTTAAACAGGCTGTGCAAGCAGGCGAACCAGTCACTTTCGATAAAATTCATCCCGAAGAGTGTTTTATTGTTCCACCCATATATGATGAGCAACCCGCCGCATACTTTTTGTGCCAAACATTTTTGTGAGATTATTTAATATTATTTGACTGTAGAGCAAATCAGCTAGGTCTGTCGCAGGAAGAAATTGAAGAACTAAAGAAAGCAACTCTCAATTATCCAATTCAGAAGTATGCAGAAAACCAGGAATTTATAAATGTAGTCAAGCCAAAGGAGAAGCTTCAGACTTTAATAAGCAGTAACTGGGTTCCTGCACCTGGCTACTGTAGACACGCTATGCTATACCTCCACGAACACCAAACCATAGACGAGCGTTCTTTCTTGGAAGTTGTTAATCAAGCCTACAGTGATGATTTTTGGCAGGAAAGAATCGCTTTTTGGCAAGAAACTAACTTTTTTAAACACAGACTTCAGTATATAGAAAGAGCTATTAACGCTCACCTTAAAAAGGATTACATTTGTTCTATATACGTTTTAGTACCCCAATTTGATGGTATTGTGAAAGACTACTTACGTCTTTGTGGTAATAATCCACCAAATGGATACATTGATTGTGTGAGAAAGCTTAGGAGTATTGTCCTTTCAAGAAAAGTAGTTTGTTTTTCTAGGGACATCCTTGATTCGATATTTGATTATCTTGAAGACGGTTCTTTCTGGAAAAATACTTCGACAATTTCCGATTCAACATCTTCAATTAATCGCCACGGCGTTGTACATGGAGTTTTTACTGGTTTTGAAAGCGAAGCGATCTCTATGAAGTATTTGATGTTGTTAGATGCACTATCTTTTGTGATTCTCCACGACAGAATGCTAACTGATGCTTCTTGGTAGTAAGACGATGCTTACTACCAACTGTAAGGAACTGTACCACAACTTTACAATACCAGGAATTACGCACGACGAGGCCAGAAACCGGGCTTCTTCGTGGATTGCCAAACTAACCACTATATCATGATTAATATCATGGCAATAGGTAGATGACTGTAAATATTTCAGTATTAACCCATCCCAAGATGCTCTAATTCTTGATTCAAAAAGTTGGATTATATCAAGAGGGAAAACTTGCATTTTCTCAAGTCGAGGTCATTTTTATTTTGCTTACAGCGTACTAAATTAGTGGAGGGGTAAATAGGAGCTAAACAACTTGCAAAGTAGAAACTGGTTTATAGGCGCGCCACAGGGCCAAAGTTGGCGATCGCGCTGAGTACCAAGCAGGCGTATCGCTCAATCCAACATGGCGCACTTTAGCCGATCGCACCAAATCGTCATTGTCTAAATAATTGGATAGAACTTCATAAAATAGAATTGTTGGCGATCGACCTTGAAAAAATGCCTCCTAAACCTGTGTTTCCTGTAACATGGGGGCAACTTGAATCTGTGGCATCGGTTCGAGGGGAGTATTTACAGGTGCGAACCTGCAATAGCACACGACAATTTTCTCAAACTCGCTGCTAGGTAAATCTTCCGAGTAAGTCTGAACTCTGACGACTTCCCAGTCTCCTACTCGGCGGTGGGTGTTCGCAGCGGGAAATTTTGGATCGGCAAACTTTTCTATCCGGTGAAATTCTGGAAATCTATACCCCGGTTGAGGAATTGGTCGGTTAGAAGAGTCGAAGTGTTCGGCAAGAATGTCAGTGAGCATTCCCGTATGCGCTAGCAGTCTGTTTTCTGCACCTTCTTCTTCAGTCAAATCAGCTCTAAAAACGATATACTTGCCCATTGCTTATTCCTCCTTGTCGTCCATATAGTCGGGAAACTGAGTTTCGCCTTCAAATACGCAATTGTACTTGAGGGTGTCGTCTCCGGTTCTTTCTATTCCTAGCAACTTCCAGCCGTACTTCTCCTACATCTTCCTACACCGCCAGCGCTCAGTTACGGCGTGCCTAGAGGTGTTGTCTTCCGGATTAAGTTCGGAACGACCGTTAGTCATTTTCCATTTTCCACTTTCTATTTTACCGATTTACGATCGCCCGATCGCCCGATCGAATTTCACTCTGATTTCACTCTAACTTCCGTCATGCCTGCATCACCACCCGTTCCGGGAGACTGACAATAAAAGTTGAACCTTTACCGTTCTCGCTTTCGACACTAATTTCGCCGCCGAGAATTTGACACAAACGCTGGCTAATTGTCAGTCCCAAACCCGTGCCTCCATACTTGCGGGTAGTCGAGGCATCAGCTTGAATAAAAGGTTTAAATATGTGCTCTAATTGCTCGTCAGTCATCCCAATACCGGTGTCGCTGACTCGAAACATTAAAACTGGAGAACTGTAGTTTGATCCCGAGTAAAAATCATTATTTTTATTGTGTTTCCCCGATCTTGATTTTTCAATTATAATTCTTTCGACGCCGATAGTAATGACGCCTTTTTCGGTAAATTTGGCCGCATTGCTGAGCAAATTGAGGAGAATTTGCCGCACTTTCGGTTGGTCGGCGTACATTGTGCCGAGTTCGCCTGTGGTTTTCAGTGCTAAAGCATTGCCTTTTTTTTCTACCAGCGGTTGAGCCGTAGTCATCACTTCTTCAATCATCGTCGCCACGTCGAAGTTTTCTAAATAAAGAGTGACGTGACCGGCTTCTATTTTGGAAATGTCGAGGATGTCGCTAATCATGTCCAGAAGGTGTTTGCCTGCGGTCTGAATTTTTTCTAAGTCGGGGAGAAAATCTTCGGGACCGGAATCTAGAGCATCTTCTTGCAGCATTTCGCTGTAGTTGATGATGGCATTGAGGGGGGTGCGGAGTTCGTGGCTCATGTTGGCGAGAAATGCACTTTTGGAGCGGTTGGCAGCTTCGGCTGCTACTTTTGCTTCGTGCAAGTCTTCTGTATATTCTGCTACCCGCTGAATGAGTTGGTTGAGAGAAATTGCTAGCCTTCCCACTTCGTCGGAAGTAGTGACGGGTACTTGCAAATCAAAGTTTGATTCTTCGGTAACTCGCTGAGCGATGAGAGTAGTAGCATCTAGGGGGTCGGCGATCGCCCCGCTGGTGTATCCTGCAAGTAAGGCTGCCATACCGGCGGATACTGCTAGAGAGCAAACCAGAATCAGAGTTCCAAGTTGTTCTGCTTCCTGGTAGGTTCTAAATGCCTCATCTGCTCGATCGCGAAAGTTGCCCGCCAGTTTGGCTGAATCCTCGGAAAACAGTTGGAGTTTCACAGCAGTTTCGCCAGCCACAAAATTGTTCAAGTTCCGCCGCAAAGCCTCCTTCTGCTTCGGATTCAAAGCAGATAATTTCGCAGCCGCCAACAATTTTTGTACTTGTTGAAAGTATGATTCTACGGTTTTGCCGTTGGCTTCAGCGAACTGTTGAAGCAGTTGGTAGTCTTTGGCAATCTCGGGATTCTTCGTCGGTGGAAAAGTTTGCAGTTGTTCGAGGATGCCGCTCATCTGAGCCACGCGAGTCAGGAATTCCGAGCGTTGGCGATCGAAAATTTGTGGTTTTGCCGTCAGACTCGGCAGCTCTTGCTGTTGAATTCTGACTTCCTGCACCGTGTTATTGAGGTTTGCCAGGATTTCCGCTTTATCTCGGTCGATCGCTAGTTTTTCTCTAACTTGCTGTTTGTGATAGGATTCTACTCCCCGTCCCCCCACAGCACCCAAAACGGCAATACCAATGACCAAGGCGTATCCGCAGCCGATTTTCTGCCTGATACCCAAGCGACCCAACAGACTTTTCAACCCTATTTGAGGACAGTTCTGCAGTTTATTTTTCAAGACTAAGGTTAAAGACATGGGCAATGTACTCGTCACCTTTGAGAGGCACCATCTATATTCTAATTGATACCTGCCTGAGGGTAATTGACACTCCCCAACCTAAAGGATGGGGATTCTTAATTCAGCGACTGACCTTTAAGTGTTGCGTCCTTACGGCAATACTCAAACCTTTTAACCGTAGAAATCCTACCAATCAATGAGCCTGAGCAAGCAGCCACCCCAGAGGGTCTATCTCCAAAAGCGTACTAGGATATTGACCTAGAGTTTGGGTATGCCCTACCCTACCTAACAAAAGTAAATTGCTTGTTTTTCTGGTTGTGAGACTGTATTAAGCCTCTAGCTGTTTTAAGAGTTTT
This sequence comes from Microcoleus sp. C2D2, assembly GCF_036702495.1. Lineage (NCBI taxonomy): Bacteria > Bacillati > Cyanobacteriota > Cyanophyceae > Oscillatoriales > Microcoleaceae > Microcoleus > Microcoleus sp. C2D2. The sequence continues at coordinate 72,076 of NZ_JAUBTO010000007.1, forward strand.
CGCCGCTCTTTGTCCCCCGATTAACGCCTAAAAGTGTGTCTGAGTCCCTGTTTCACTTCGGGCGAAGGAGTTTAACCTTGACTGTTCTAGTATACCACAGACATTAGGAATCCCCTGATTTTTAGCAAGGGATTTAAGAAATTAAAGCCGTCCTAAAGGATGGGGTTTTAAACCCATTTCTCTGATCAAGTTCTGTCCTCGGGTCAGGTTTCGGCTATTATGGGGTCTTTGCAGGGTTCCACAGCTCGCTCGGCTTGACAGTTTGGACGAGTTATGCTTAACAAATTATAGCAGAAGCAGGAAGGAAGAAACAGTCAAAGGGAGGATTTGAGTCATTAAAAACGTCTTCACCGTCGGGCGTGGTGGCGATATTATCAGGCGCGAGTTATAAGTTGCAAGTTATGAGTTAGATTTCTGATTCAAAACTCTACTCTACTCGCAACCCACAACTCGATCGCTGTTCCTCTACTGGCAAAGTCGAAATTGTGCTATCTCAGCAGGAATATTTGAAGCATTAGGTACGCTAGCTCTTGCTGGCACGAAGATTCCCATGCCGAAACTGCAACCCTCTGCCTTCGTGCATTCGCCCGGTTTGGCAGTGATTTGATATTCGCCTTGAGATGGGGGAGTAAAAGAGATTGACGCCAGTTCGCCCGTCTTTTGACTCGCAGCTATTTCCTGGCCGCTGGCATCCTTGAGAGATAATTTTAAATCCTGGCAATTTCCGTCGCAAGTGGCAACAAAAACATACTCAACATCAGGATGCAGGGTGGCTCTAAAAGGAGAGGAAACTTGCTTGCGAACTTGACCCAGCAACGGCACAAATACTAATTTTTGACCGTTGCCTTTCCGCTGGTCAACTTCTGTTTTCAAGCGACAAACAACCGTTTTTTGGTCCTCGGTCAGTTCTTGAGCAATAGCATTTCCTACGATTGCAGTACCGAGGATCAGAGCCATGCCGGAAATAACCAGATGTTTGAAATTCATTGATGTCCCTTAAAGTGAATTTTTTGCTAATTGATTGGACTTGCACAAAGAATCTATCGGTAGGGTACGTCTCGGCGCGCCTTACTGCGACAGGTAGTGTCTAATTTAGCAGGCCTGATGCAGCACTGTCTATTTGCAAAGGCAATTGATTAAATTGTCCCTATATACAATCGAGATGCTGCTAGTAGACTACCAATTGCCATCTCTGACTCCATCGGGATCGACTTTGAGCTTTTTAATTTCTGCTTGAGGAATGTCAACAGATGTATCGTCTTGCTGCGGTGCAAATCCCTGATTTTCGTCCATCTCTTTGACAGATTTGACTTGAGAAAGGATAGTTGAGGCTGCGACATCGCCTTTTTGTTCGTCGTAAAGGTCGAACCAAGGAAGATGGTATTCACTGTAAGTTTTGGCAGAAACGGGCGTGTTTGGCGGTTCTTTACCAGTGATTTCCCGATACATCATGCTATTAACAATGTGGACGTAGACTCTGCCAAAATTTGTCTCGTCCCAGGTGTTGATACCGTAACTATCGGGATAAATTTCTTGTTTCATTTTACCACCTGCTGCTAATCCCATTTCCGCACTACCAAATGCGAGACTACCCGCAGGTGCAAAATCACCAAAACCTCTACCTCTCATTAATTGCGAGGGCGGCGGTTCTTCTGGAAATAACCCTGGTTTCGGATCGAATACAATGATTTGAATGCCGCCAAATTCTTCTTTACCAGTTACTTGTCCTTCGACAGTGTAACCCATACCCAGAGGCATAGCAACAAATTGGCGGATGTAACCTTCACCAGAATTGATACCATCTAACCAGGGTTGATCGGGACAAATGACATAATCTTGGTCATCAGCTTGCAGTTTTTGGTGCCAAGGTTTGCCTGAAACGGCATTGATTTTACCAACAGCAATTTTAACAGCATTGGGTCGCCAACTAACGCCTCTAAAATCAATCCACAAAGCTTCCCGTTGATACATGGGAATAAACACGCCCCCGTGTTCTTTCCAAGTTTCAGGTACTGTAGAAATGTAGTCATCAACTTTGCAGACTGGAAACTTGCCTAATCCCGGCGGTAAGGGATAGGTTTTACCGTCGTCGGGTATCCGCAAAGTGCGTTCAAAATTCAGGGAGAAGTGTTTACCGAAACAGATAGCGTTCTTTTTTACGGTGATTTCTAACATGGGCATCCTTAGATAAAGAACAATTACCAGAAAATCAAAATTTCGCTCATTTGTCGTTCTGTCTAAATTGCCAAGCTGGCACAAACTTGGAATCACCCCAAACGCCGCGGCGATTTTTCTTAGCTTCGGCTTCGGCTTGTTGCAGAACACTTGCACTCGGACAGTTTTTCAAGTAAGGACGGTAAACCATTGCTAATCCTTCGCGCGTCAAAACTTCTTGGGCAAATGTGCCGTTTGGCAAGCGAACTTCGCTAACTTTGCGGCCGTAGCGGTCAGTATCGGTGACGGTCAAAACAACGCGACCGCCCCCTTGTTTGACTAGCTGCTGCATTCTTTGGTGGGCTAGATTTCCCCACTTAAATTGATTTTTTTTTGCTGATGCTTTGCTATTTTTCTCAGCATTGGTGTGGGCGACTTCCGGTGCATCTATGCAGGCAAAACGCACTTTGATATCTTTTCCAGCGCTATCGCTGGCGACCAGGGTGTCGCCGTCGCTAACTCGCTTTACAGGATAGTTGTTGGGCGCTAAGTTTTGTGGACACCCGAATAGTAGCAATAGCACGATCGCTGCACTTAAGCTTTTTATTTTTGGGAAAATGGCAATTTTAGTTTTGCTCATATTTCTGTCTGTCTATTAGTTTACATTTATGTGGTGAGTTTAATTAACCGATCGCACTTTCAGTCTTTCCCGAACGCCAAGCGTGAAAAACCATGCGGGCGCACGTACCGCTAGCTTGGGAAATATTAACAGCTTTGATGTCGCGAAATCCTGCACTTTCCAGCATCCCTTTTACCGCCTGACCATTTGGTCCGAACCAATTCGTCTGGTCATTATTCAGTTCGCCGCCAGAGTAATTCGCCACTATTGCTGCTGTCTATTTTGTTTCCATCCAATTTTGCCCTGCGTGGATGTCAACTATCAGCGGTACCATACCTGGCGCATTTTCCTCCGCACTTGTATTTTTCGGCAGAGCATTTTCCATCGCACTTCTAATTTTCGGAGCATTTTCCATCGCACTTCTAATTTTCGGCTGCAATTCTTCCCATTCATCGGGAGGTACTTCAAATATTAATTCGTCGTGAACTTGCAGCAGCAGCCGCGCCTGATAGTTTTGCAAAATTTTGCTTACTTCAATCATGGCAAGTTTAATGATATCAGCACTAGAGCCTTGAATCGGAGCGTTGGCTGCGGCGCGCAAAGATTGGGCATCATCTCTGCTGAGAGATTTAAGTCTATCGGAGTGAATGTCTTGGGGATTGCGGCCTTTTAAGTCGCGGAGGCTTTCGCTCTCGAAGTTCAAGTAGCGGCGGCGGCCGAGTATTGTGGTAACGTATCCGAGGGCGATCGCCTCTTTTTTTACTTTCTCCAAAAATTCAAAAACCTTACTGTAACGCTCGTTAAATCGCTTAATAAACTCTTTGCCGTCTGCTGAAGTTTTGCCCATCGAGCGCCCAAACTTAATCGCCCCCATACCGTAAACTACCCCAAAATTAATCGTTTTGCCAAACCTGCGCTCGTCGGGAGTTATTTCTTCCTTTTCAAACAACAGTTGAGCCGTCACGGTATGCACGTCTCGATTGTTTTGGTAAGCTTCGATTAAAACAGGTTCTTGACTCAAATGAGCTAAAATCCGCAGTTCAATTTGAGAATAGTCAGCCGACACCATCAGCCAACCTGCTTCTGGTACAAAAGCCTTGCGAATTTGCCTAGAAAATTCCGTACCGATTGGAATATTCTGCAAATTAGGATTAGAAGAAGACAGACGACCTGTGTCTGTAACAGTTTGATTGAAATCAGTATGCAATCGCTGAGTATCGGGACGCACCCGCTTCGGTATAGCATCTACATAGGTAGAGTAAAGCTTTTGCAGGGTACGGTAATCTAAGATAGCATCGACAACTTTATGGTCTCCTTGCAAATTTTCTAGGAAGGAAGCATCGGTGGAGTAAAAGCCTGTCGCGGTTTTACGAGACTTTTTGGTGTCTAGCTTGAGTATGTCAAACAGCAGTTCGCTCAACTGGGATGGTGAGTTCAACTTTAAAAGTTTACTCGGTGCTGTGCTGTCAACTTTCTGCTTAATTTCAGCCAAATTAAGGTTATTTTTTGGCAATATTTTCTTGAGGTAAGGCTTTAAAATTGCACTAGGTACGGCTTCGTAAACTTTCTGAGGAACCTTCCCTAAAGTGGGTTCGATATGTTCGATTTTTTCGGCTATATAAGCCTTGAAATCCTCAAGAGGTATGGCGTTATAAATTTCCTGTTCAATTGCTGCTAATTGCGGTTCCAGTTTATTGGAGAGTTCTTTAAGATATCCTGTGTCTATGCGAACCCCCTGATATTCCATTTCTGCTAAAACTGGTTCTAGGGGCTGTTCTACTTCCAGCAGCAACTTGTGCAAAGACTTATCGGGAAAGCTAGATTCATCAGCTTTATCCAATTCTGCTCTAAGTTTATTTACTAGCCTAAATGTGGTGTAGACATCCATGCCGCAGTAGTCGGCTACTTTTACAATACTGATGTCAGCAATTGTTTTGTTTTTCGACACTAATTCATTGTAAGTTGTGGCAACAATGCCTAAGTATTTCTTTGACAATTCGCTGAGGCTGTGGCTGGTTTCGGGATTGAGTACGTAACTGGCTAGCATGGTGTCGAAGACAACTCCTGCTAGTTTAATTCCTTGACAGCGCAGGATCGATCGATCGAACTTAGCATTTTGCAGCGCTTTGGGATAATTCTCGCTTTCCAAAATCGGACGCAAAGCATTTAAAACTGTGGCTTTGTCCAAGTTTGTGCCCGTTTTGTGTCCCGTGGGAATGTAAGCGAGATCTTCTTCACCGATTCCCCAACAGCAGCCAATTCCGACTAATTCGGCGTCTCGCGGTTCGATGGCGGTGGTTTCGGTATCCCACGCCACGGGTGAGGCTTTGTCGGTGAAGGTTTGCAGCAGTTCGACTAATTCGTTTAACTGTTCGGTTGTTTGAATTATTCGGGGTTTAATTGGCAGTTTTTTCTGTTGCTGAGCGGCTATGGTATCATCATGACTCCAAAACCATAAGGCATTTTCTTCTGAACTTTCAGAAGTTGGAGGTGACTTATCTATTGTGGGGTGGGCATCTTGCCCGCCCAAAGAAACAGGCAAGATGCCTGTTCCACTGTCTGTTGAATTGATTGTGGGGTGGGCATCTTGCCCGCCCTTTGCCACAGGCAAGATGCCTGTTCCACTGTCTGTGGAATTGATTGTGGGGTGGGCATCTTGCCCGCCCAAAGAAACAGGCAAGATGCCTGTTCCACTGTCTGTGGAATTGATTGTGGGGTGGGCATCTTGCCCGCCCTTTGCCACAGGCAAGATGCCTGTTCCACTGTCGGTCAATGGCTCTTCTGTGCCGCCGAAGCGCTTTTGAATTTGTTTAACTTTGCTTAAAAATGTTTTAAATTCCAACTTTTCCAGCATGGGAATCAAGGCTGATTCGTCAAAACCTATAAGCTGGCAATCTTCTAAGTTGATTTCTAATGGCACGTCTTGGACAATTGTCGCCATGCGCTGAGAATGATAAGCAGCTTCTTTGCCTTCTTCTAGCTTTTTCTTAGTTGCTCCTTTAATCTCGTCGAGGGCTGCATAAATGCCGTCCAGGGAATTGTAAGCTTCCAGCAATTGCAGGGCGGTTTTGTCGCCGATGCCTTTGACTCCGGGGATGTTGTCGGATTTGTCGCCGCACAAAGCTTTGTAATCTATTACTTGTTGGGGCAAAATACCGAGTTTGGCTTTGACTTCTTCCGGGCCGTATTCTTGGGATTTGCCTTTGCCCGATCGCCTGAGTTCATCGGTACTCAAATATAATACGCTGATTTGTTTTTCGGTTTCTACTAATTGAAACAAATCTCGATCGCCCGTGAGGATTTTGACCTGATAACCCGCCGCGCTGGCTTTGTTTGCCAAAGTTCCCAAAACATCGTCCGCCTCGTAGCCGGGAGCAGTTATTGCAGGTAAATTCAAATAGGTGAGGAGTTCTTGCAGGTTTTTGATATCGGGAATAAAATCTTCGGGAGTTTCCGCACGACCGGCTTTGTAAGTTTCGTCTGCTTCGTGGCGAAATGTGGGTGTGGCGAGGTCAAAGGCGATCGCCATGTACTGGGGGTCGTGGGCCGCCATTACTTCCAGCAGCGACTTGAGAAAGCCAAAACAGACGCTGGTGGGAATCCCTGTCGTAGTTCGCAAGCCTCCGTCTCGACTTTTGGCAAAGGCGAAGTAGGAGCGAAAGGCCAGGGAGTGACCGTCAACTAAGATGAAGATGGGAGCTTGATTTGCGGACACAGACACAAATACCGATCGCACGAAAGGATTTTCTCATTGTAGCTAGTTGTCAGTCTGCATCGATCGACCCTAGGGATGGCCTACAGACTTGAGGACGCTTGACACTCGATCGGATCTCGGCTTACTGTGCAGCTTGGCTGAGAATAGTACAAGATGTTAAGTGCGATTCCTGCTCCCGATAGCTTCGCTTCACGCGAATTTACCAAGACCTGCCGATCGAAGCCTATGGCTGACATTAATCAATGCTACGAAATCCTCGAAATTGAGCCGGGAAGTTCCCTAGAAGAAATTAAGCGCGCTTACAGGGATTTAGCGTTTGTGTGGCATCCCGATCGGTTTGCCCACAATGACCGCCTGCAACAAAAAGCTCACCAAAGATTAACAGAAATTAATGAAGCTTACCAGCAGTTGGTGTTGTTTCTGAGTCAGCCTGAATCGAAGTCGATCGAAAAACAGTTTCAGCAGCAGTCGCCCCCGCCGGAAAAGCCGCTGAGAAGGCGTTCTGCAAAATCAGCCACCAGACCTGGTTCCCAGCGCCGTCAAACCCGCCCAAAAGCCGCCTCCCCAAAATTTTCAACTCAAAAGAACTCTTCAAGCAAGAAACGATTTTCAACTCAAAATCGCCAAGGGTGGGGCCCAAGAAAGCAACCAGGGCGAAGCGTTGCTGCGAAAGCGCGGCCATCTCAAAACTATCCAAACCTTACCTCGAAAAGGAAAAAAGAATTTTCAACTCAATACTCAAAACCGCCAAGCGCGCCGAGGGAAGTGCGGTCATCTCAACACTATTCAAGCTTCCCTTGGGGGCCGCTGGCAGTCGCCGTGGCGAGTTACGCTTTGACCGGTTGGATTTTGACGGTATCAGTCGCCCCGCTGTGGATGTGGACTTTAATCTGCGGTGCAGATTGGCTGTGGGCCGCGATTTTGCTGGCGGAGGGTTCGGCAACGCCCAGAGTGTGGCTGGCGGCGTTAGTTTTGGCTGGGGCGGTAGGGGGGTCGATCGCCGGTTTTCAGGCGGGAGGAATGGTAACAGGGGCTGCTTGGGGCGCCGTTGGGGCTGGTTTGGGGGCGATCGCCAGTTCCGAGGCCGAGTCTCGGGCTGTGGCTGCTGTTTTGGCGGTGGCGGGAGTGGTGACAGTGGTGGGATTGATGGCTGGAACTGGTTCTGGGGATTGGGTTAAGGCGTTGGTGGCGGCCGTGTGTTGGGCGATTGTCGGCTTGACGTGCGGGCTGGCGACGGAACTAGGGGTGAATTCTGGCGGCCCTGTCGGGCTCTCTGGTGCGATCGGGCTGGGGATTGGGGCCTGGGCGGGGGTTTTGGCTGGGGCGGGTTCGGGGGCGATCGCCCAAGCCTTGGGCATCGCCGGGTCTAAGACTGTTTATGGGGCTTGGGCGGCGGTCGGCATTATTGCTGGAGTCGTGGCGCGGATGGTAGCCGGAGAAAGGTTGATCGACACCGGCAGCGAGGTTTACACGTTTATCCTGTTGGTGGCTACTTCCAGTTTCGGGCTGTGGCTGGGAAGTTGGTTGGTCGATCGTATCTTTTAAATTAGTCAGCAGTCATTAGTCATTAGTCATTAGTCATTAGTCATTAGTCATTAGTCCTTAGTCCTTAGTCCTTAGTCCTTAGTCCTTAGTCCTTAGTCCTTAGTCCTTAGTCCTTAGTTTTTAGCAAAAATTTCCAATTTCCAATTACCTCTTACACCAATTACCAATTACCTCTTACCCTATTTTATAGCAACTCCCAAGACGACTAGGACATTATTAATTGCTGAACTCCTCGCTTTTGTTCCGGCTGCTATCGGACTTCTTCCTTCTCCTATATAGCGGTTCTTAAGAAAGTGAGGTATGCCCTATGCCCTATGCCCACGGAGGCCTATGCCCACGGAGGCCACGGAGGCCTATGCACGTCGGAACATGTTACTGAGAAAGGCTATATATCCCAGCACTTATCGCTTTTCAGCAGCGCTTCAAACTCAGCCCTTGGCAAAGCCGGACTGAAAAAATAACCTTGAATTTCGTCGCACCCGTGAGCGCACAAAAAAGCAAGTTCCGACTCATTTTCTACCCCCTCAGCAATCACAGTCATGTTCATGTAGTGGGCCATTTGAATAATTGCTATTGTAATCGCTGCATTTTGGCGATCGTCTGCAAGATCGCGAATAAAACTCTTGTCAATTTTGATCGCATCAAACGGAAAGCGTTTCGGATAACTCAAAGAAGAATAACCAGTGCCAAAATCATCAATTGCTATCCTAATCCCCATATCTCTCCACACCGTAAAAGCTTGATGGGCTGCCGTTTCATCTTGCAAAATCAGACCTTCCGTCAATTCTAATTCCAGACATTTAGGATCGAGATTAGTTTCTCTCAATATCTGGCTGACTCTCTCCGTCAAATTTTTTTGCTCAAACTGGCGGGCTGACAAATTGACTGCTACCCGCAGCGGAGGCAAACCCTGTGTTTGCCAAGCTTTAGTTTGCTTGCAAGCAGTCTCTAACACCCATTCGCCCAGCGGTGCAATCAAGCCCATTTCTTCAGCCATTGGAATAAATTCTCCCGGGGAAACTCTGCCCCTTTCTGGATGATTCCAGCGCACCAAAGCTTCAGCACCAATAATTTTTCCTGTTTTAATTTCTATTTGCGGCTCATAATAAACTTCAAATTCCGAGCGTTTTAAAGCATTGCGGAGACAAGTTTCTTGAGTAAATATATTGATGGAACTATTCGCGACTTTTGCCATATAAAACTGATAATTATTACCACCTTGTTGCTGAGAATTGTACATAGCTGTATAAGCATTTTTCAGCAGTTGGTCTCCATCGCTGGCGTCGCTTGGAGATAAAGAAATGCCGATACTTGCCGTGAGGTAAAGTTCTGAGCCTTTGACAATCATAGGTTGGGCTACAATATCTAAAATATTTTGAGCAATCTTGGCAGCCTCCTGTTTTTCAGTAACTGGTTGGATAACAATTGCAAATTCGGCAGCTTCCAAACGAGCCACAATATTAATGTTCTCCCCGCAGTTACTCAGCCGCTGCGCAACTTTGCAAAGTACCGAGTCGCCGATATCGTGTCCCAAGGTACTGTTAATCCGGTTAATTCTATCTAAACTGAGAGTGATAACGGGAATCATTGCTGGCAATTCTTTTTGCTTGTCTAATACCTGATTTAGCTGTTCTCGCAACAGCGAACGATTTGGCAAGTTTGTCAAGCTATCGTACTCATGTCGGTGGAGAGCTAATTGAATAGTTGTGTGCAAGTTTTTTTCCTCAAAGGGTTTGACAATATAGCCGAAGGGTTTGGTCGCATTGACGCGCCGCAAAGTGTTTTCGTCAGCATAAGCTGTCAGATAAACTACCGGGATTTGAAAGCGCGAGCGAATTTCTGCTGCTGCTGTAATGCCGTCGATTTCTCCTTGCAGGTTAACATCCATCAAAACCAAATCCGGCCGGCATTTTGCTGCCGCTTCAATCGCTTCTTCTCCCGAATAGACCATACCAGTTATTCGATAACCTAGAGATATTAAACTGTCGGAAATGTCTTCTGCAATGATGCTCTCGTCTTCAACTATCAAAATTTTTTTCTTGCACATTAAATTCTCTCCTTAGAATGCAATTTTGGTTGGGAAAAGGTTATTTTAAAAGTCGTGCCAGCAGTTTCTAACAGTTCTATTTTTCCCCGGATTTGCTTAACTAAAGACCCGACCAGTCGCAAACCCAACGTTCGGGCTTTTCGATAATCTAAGTCTTGAGGAAAACCAATTCCGCTGTCGCTCACGGTTAGCACGCAAACTCTGTTATCTAAAGTGAAATCTATGTTAATTTTACCTTTAACTTGTCCTGTAAAAGCATATTTTAGGGCATTTGTCACAAGCTCGTTGATAATTAATCCGCAAGGAACAGCCGTATCAATATTAAGAGAACACTGCGCTATATTTGTTTGCAACTTAATGCCTTGTGCGTGAATTTCATAAGCTTGGAATAAATTGTGGGCTAGATTTTGGATATATTCAGCAAAGTCAATGTTTGACAAGTCTTTGGATTGATACAATTGTTCGTGAACCAGGGCCATTGAGCGGACTCGGTTTTGACTTTCTTTTAACATTTCACTAACCCGGCTGTCTTGGATGTAGCGGGACTGAAGTTTGAGTAAACTGGAAATAACTTGGAGGTTGTTTTTGACGCGGTGGTGAATTTCTTTGAGGAGAACTTCTTTTTCTGCGAGGGATGCTTTGATGCCATCCTCGTCGCGCTTGCGATCGGTAATGTCCCGCACTACTGCTTGAATTATTTTTCGCTCGTTAATTTCCATTGCATTTAATAGCACTTCGGCAGGGAATTCTGAACCGTCTACCCGTTTGTGTATCCAGTCAAAGCGACAGCTACCTGTTTGCATTGCTGTCGATATTCTCTCTGCTTCTAGACTGGATGAGTCTTGTCCGTTTGGCTGAAATTGCGGGGAAAATTCGCTCATTTTCTTGCCGTAAAACTGTTCTTTATTGCAGCAGCCAAAGATTGTTAAGGTGGCGTGGTTGCAGTCAAAAAAACCTTGTTCGTCGAGCAGCATTACTGCGTCGCTGGTGGCTTCGTAAAGGCTGCGGAATTTGTGTTCCGACTCTTGCAAAGAAGCGATTAATTTGGTTTTTTGAGCTTCGGCGCGCTTGCGCTCGGTAATGTCTATCCCTACCGAAACTGCTGCGGTTCCCTGATGATATTTCTGAGCTACTATCAAATAATTTCGGACGGAACCGTTATTTTCTAGGTCTATTTCTTGCCAGATTTGCTGAGATGAACTGTCAAAAAATTTTCGGATCAGTTCTCCAAAATTCGAGCCTTTTTCGAGAAAGTTTATTTCTTGACCGACAAAGCTTTCAGGAGACAGTTTGAACGAGGTTGCTAAGTGCTTGTTGACTCCAATATACCGCAAATCTGAACTGATCCAAGAAATTAGTCCGGGCACGGCATCCAAGACGGCGCGAAGTTGGTCTGTAGCTTCTTGGAGTGCTTCTTCCGATCGCAAGCGATCGCTAATATCTGTCGCGGTTCCGCACAAGCCTATAATAGCGCCGTTTTCAGCTTGGTTGACGATGCTGTTGACGCGCAGGTGGACGGGAGTACCGTCTTTGCGAATGTGTACTGTTTCGTAAGCAGAATTAGCGGTTTGTGGCCCAACGCTGGTTCTCGCTAAAAGTTGCGCAAATATTTCTCTTGGTCGAGTTTTTTGCCCGGGAACTAAAAAATCTGTGAAGCGGCGGCCGATCATTTCTGGCGGTTCGTAACCGTAGATGCGTTTGGCGGCGGAATTGACAAAAGTCAAGAACCCTTCAATATCGATCGACCAAATCAATTCTTGGGAGGTTTCTACGAGGTTGCGGTACTTTTTTTCGCTTTCGGCAAGTGCTGCATTGAAGACTGCCGTTTGCTGCTGAAGTCTGTCTTCTAATTCTTGATTTGCCACGAACAGAGTTGCGATGGACTGCTCGGGCTCGGTAATTTGAGTAGAAACACCGACTGCGCCGACAACTTCGCCGTTTCCATCTCGCAGGGCTGCGGATCGAATGGAGTAAATACAATGCCCCTCTCGGGCTTTCCAAGTGCGATCGTTTCCTGCTAGTACCTCGGCAATATTTTCTAACATATTTGGCTGGCTGCTGTAAACTTCAAAAATCGACAGCCCTACAGTTGCACCTGGTTGGAGTCCCAAATTTTCTAATCCTTTGCCTTCTGCAAGGGTTAACTTGCCGTCTCTGTCTGTTGCCCACAGGAAAATCGAGGCACAACTGACGGCGGCCAGCAGGGTTTCGTTCGCTTGTTTGAGCCGATCGATTTCTGCGTGAAGCCGCTCCTGGGTGCTGTTTAATTCTACCGTTAGTCGATCGGCTTTGTGCTGCCAACTGGCAGCAGTGTCGCACATTTCTGCGAGATTGCGGGAAGGACAGATGGATTGGTTGCAGTGTGACATGGTTACTCTGGGTTGCACTGTATATTTAACCCCAGCCTATCTTTTAAGCATAAACTTTTTCAGTCAAATATTACCGTTAGCTGCGATACTCAGCCGAGCCAGATGCGATAGTTTAAAGCTAGTTTAAACGATTCAGGAATTGCGGCTGGCTCCGGCTTTCTGGCGACTGTTCAGAAATTGACAATCAGGTGAATAATGCCTGTGAATCGGTACTTGTACTGTAAGTATGTGTAGTCGTGCAAAAAAAAGTTCCGCCATCCTCGGTTTACACAAGAACTGGAAGTGTAAATTTATTATATTTGTTTGCGTATATTCACGCACCGAGGAATTGGGAATTGGGAAATATTAAACAGTCCTGGACGCACTCTCGATCTCATGTCCGGTCAGTTACCACTCATAAAAGGTGTTTGTAGTTAGGAAGCCCGTCCGAGGGAGTTTTATGAGGATAGTCCTGAACACAGGCTTGCCTTGCTAAACCCAGTTTATACGAAAAAAGCTCGGGTTGAGCGATCAAAAATATAAGAATAATATCGTTGACATTTGCATCGGAATAATATTTTTTTAGTCTGGTATTCGCGGGAATTCAATTAATAGCCGTCAATCGATTTTAGATTTTAGATTTTAGATTTTAGATTAAAGAATTGAAGCATTAACCCCACGGATAAATTCGGGGGGCAAGTTTTATCGGATACAGGTTTTTTATTTCTGGGTCCTGAGTCTGCTTTCGGAATGAATCCGGGGGCTTGTATCCTGGATGCTTTCGGTCAATGAAATTGCAACTGTAGGCAAGCTCCAAACCCATAGCAGATCAGTCATGCCCAATTCTTCAATCTAAAATCTAAAATCTAAAATCTAAAATGGTATAACTCCCCAAATTTTGAAAGTTTTGTCTGTACTGCCACTGATAATAGTTTCACCATCGCTGCTAAAAGTAAGACAAGTAACAGAGTTTTGATGTCCGCTGAGAGTGTGAATATGTTCGCCGGTACTGGCATTCCAAAATTTGATATTACCATCGGCACTAGCACTGACAACAGTGAGTCCGTCGGGACTAAAGGCGATCGCATTTATCGAGTTAAAATGCCCTGCCAAAGTGATTGAACTATCTGGATCCGATAGCTGCCGCAGTTGAATATTTCTGTCCCAGCCGCCATGCGCCAAAGTCTGCCCGTCTGGAGCATGAGCCAGACAATTCGCGTAACCCTTAATTGTTTGGGAGCATTCTCTGCTGCGGAGGTTCCACAGTTTAATTGTACCGTCAGAACTGCTGCTAGCGAGAGTTTGTGCGATCGGGCTAAAAGCAAGACTAACAATTCCTGCTTTATGAGCTCCCCAAGTTAAATGACTGCCAAAAGTACAGATTAACTTTCCCGTCTCTAAATTCCAAATTTTGATAGTAGCATCTGCCGAACCGCTGGCGATAACTTGACTGTCGGGGCTGATGACAATTGCGCTAATTTCCGCTTCATGTCCGAGGGAAGTATGCCGCAATTCTCCTCCCTGCCAAATTTCGATCGCACGATGTTTCGGAGTATTTCTGCTCCTCACAAAAACTTCGCTTTCTTGGCAAAGGACAAAAGTTTCTTGAGCGCGGGGATACTTGTCAACAGTATAGAGTATTTCTCCTGTATCTACATCGCAAATTCTAATTATTTTCCCGTGCAAACTCGCCGTGCGATCGCCCCCGGGACTAATCGCCAGATTTGTCCCAGTTTTCACACTGCGGATGCAGTCAAAAAGCTTGTAAGGCACGAAGTCTTTTAAAGCTTGGCGCACTAGAGGTTCTGTCCTCGGTCGCAAAATTAAATAAGCAACTCGCTGCACTTCTGCTGCGGGGTCAAGCAGCGCCTCAATTGCTAAATTTAAACCAGCGCCTCCGTATTTAGGAGCATCTTTAACAGCGGCAATCCGAGCCTCGATACTAAGACTGTTGAAGCGCTGCTTGACCCCGGCGATGCCTCCCAAAACAGCGCCGGCGATCGGGATTTGACTTTGGCCGCCGAGGACGGCATCATATTCTCTGGGTGGGTTAGAATTGTCGGGCATCATAGGATTTTAGATTTTAGATTTTAGATTTTAGATTTTAAGAATTGGAGGATTGAAGAAAGCGAACTCACGGATGAATCTGGGGAATTGTTATCGGATACTATGTTTTTAATTTCTGCACATATGAATCCGGGGGCTTGTACCCGGGCTGCTTTCGGTGACGCTCAAACCCGGTTTAAGATCCAAACTTCTAACTTATTGACTGTTGCTGTTTATGCTATTATAATCAAATCAGCGTTTTACACAAAAATCCGAAAGTGATATGTCACACTTCACAACGATCAAGGTTCAGATAAAAAACGGCGAACTGCTGCATCAAGTGTTGGAAGAGTTGGGTTATCAAGTAGAGTCCAATGTGCAGGTACGGGGTTATCGGGGTGACAAAACTAATGCCGAGTACGTGATTCGGCAATCCAATGGTTACGATTTGGGTTTTCGCCGCAGCGGAGAGGATTACGAATTGGTGGCGGATTTTTGGGGCGCTCGAATTAATCAGCAGGAATTTGTCAATTTAATTAGTCAAAAATACGCGCGCAAAAGTTTGATGGCGGCGGTGCAGTCAGAGGGTTTTCATGTTGAAGAAGAGGAAACTTTGGCAGATGGAACGCTGAGAGTTGTAGTGGGTCGATGGGTTTAAGACTGGCGCTTGATTAACTCGTTTTTAGGTATCAAGAGGAATCACCATGTGGCGATCGGCGATCGTACTAATCATCCTGGGGCTTGTAGTTGGCATTGTGGGCGCGATCGCCCTTGGAGCATACCGCTGGCATCTCGGTACGAAGGAACTGCGAGCGAATCTGGAAGCTGCACGCTTGGCGATTAAACCTCTCACATTTGATGCGCGGGAAATTGCCGATTTACCCCAGCCCGTGCAGCGCTACTTTCGCGCGGTGCTCGAGGATGGACAACCGCTAATTGTAGCAGCGCGGGTTTCCCACGAAGGCACGTTTAACATGAGCGAAACCGCAGAAAAATGGAGCGCCTTCACCTCAACTCAACTCGTAATTACTCAGCGCCCAGGCTTTGACTGGGACGGGCGAATTGCCATGATGCCCGGTATCAATGCGTTCGTTCATGATGCCTACATTTCTGGCGAAGGCATCCTCCATGCAGCGCTGCTTGGGCTGGTGACTCTGGCGGATCTCCGCGGCACTCCAGAAGCGGCACAAGGGGAACTGATGCGCTTTTTGGCGGAGGCGGCTTGGTATCCGACGAGACTGCTGCCGAGTCAGGGTGTTCGCTGGGAGGCGATAGACAATTCTTCGGCCAGAGCAACGCTACAGGATGGCGACACCGCTGTTTCCCTGGATTTCCGCTTTGATGAAGCAGGGCTAATCGCCAGTATCCGCGCCGAGGCCCGCGCCCGTACAGTTAACGGGGGACTGGTGTTTGCGCCCTGGCAAGGCCGTTTCTGGGACTACGAATTGCGAGACGGTATGCGGATTCCGCGATCGGGTGAGGTGGCGTGGCAACTGCCTGATGGCTCGCTATTGCCCTACTGGCGCGGCCGCATCACGAATATTGCCTATGAGTTTGCACGATGATTCTAGTTTGTGTGGTGAAGTTGCTTTGCGATTGTTAGATGAGTACGATCGCGCCGATCGCCAGTGGAGCGATACTGTACGAGTTAAGATAGATGCTGCTGTTGCCATGTCCGAACATACTCCACCGATTGACGGCGAAACCTTTATTGCAGGGATTTGCGATCGTTTCCCAAAATAGCTTGTAGGCTGGGTTGTTGCTTTCATCGCAAGTGCGATCGCGAGAACCCAATTTCTAATTCTCGTTCTCTGAAACCAACTTTCCTTTTTCAAAAGCGATCGTTTTTCCTTCTCGCGCATCTTGAAGAGAGCGGCGCAATCGTGTTTTAAACTCAGGATTATTCAGCATCAAATAATCAATCCAATCATCTTCATCGGCAAATCCGACAAGATAGCCAACTGGCTTGCCATCATAAATCAGAATCACATCTTCTTCCTGAGCCACCAGCAAGAATTGAAGCAAGTCTTTTTGAACTTCACTGAGCTGAATCTGTTTCATCACTAACCTCCTGAACTGTGAGCCATTCGTTAACTTCAGATTTATGTTTGACAGCCAGAATCAAGACTAACTTATTTTCTGGTTCAACAGTATATTCAATGTCATAAAACACGCGATGCTCGTCAACTCGCAGACGGTACTCAGGTGAAATTAGCCCCCTGAGACGCTTAATCCTGCTTTTTGTCACCTTGTCCGGCTCGTAACGCAAGTAAGTTTCTATTGCATCCTCAATCTTAGATCGATCGCTGGCACGCAAAACCCTTAAATCTTCCAAAGCCGTTTCGGTAAACTCAATTCTGTATTGCGAAATCGCCATAAACTAATTATACTGCAATTTTCATATAGTTATGATATATTATCTGACAAGCACGGGCTAAAATAGGAAATAAAAAGTTACTTACCTATGAACATTAGAGAACTCAAGACAGCAGTAAGGGAACTTCCAGAAAATGACCTCGCACAGTTTCTCGAATGGCTTAATGATTTC
Organism: Microcoleus sp. C2D2; assembly: GCF_036702495.1. Classification (NCBI taxonomy): domain Bacteria; kingdom Bacillati; phylum Cyanobacteriota; class Cyanophyceae; order Oscillatoriales; family Microcoleaceae; genus Microcoleus; species Microcoleus sp. C2D2. Next base: position 89,098 of record NZ_JAUBTO010000007.1, read on the forward strand.
CAAGCAGCTCTCGCCGATCGCCAGTGGATCGATACTGTACGAGTTAAGATAGATGCTGCTGTTGCCATGTCCGAACATACTCCACCGATTGATGGCGAAACCTTTATTGCAGGGATTTGCGATCGTTTCCGGCAAGTACGCGAGAGTAAACAAGGCTATACTAATTGAAATGCTTGTATGATAGTTGCATTCAATTCCAGCATTTGCTGACTCCCTAACTCGCCCAATCGTCTCAGTATTAATCTCTGTTCAAGACTGACAATCCGAGTCACTCTAACTTTAGAAGATACTTTTAATCCCGTGCTGGGAAATTCGGCATCTGAAGCATTTAAAGCAAATTCATCTAAACTTAGGCTAGTGACATTTTGCGAAGAAATGAAGCAGAGCGTAATTTCCTCTATGGTTGAACTTGCCCACAGAACTAAAGCAGGACGTAACTTTTTATGACTCAAATCTGTAAAGGGAAATTCAGCTAAAACAATATCTCCTTTTTTTAGCTTCACTAAATTGGCTCTCCATCCTCAAGGGTGTAAATATCAGGTTCGTCGTGCAGGAATTGAAATGCTCCTCCGCTTTGGGCTAACTGGGTTATTTCCACACTAGAAGGATAGGGTATGTTATTAAATAGTTTTGCTTTTATTAGCAATTGCTCGTCTTCTGAGAGTGTCTGGATGATTTGTACTAAGGACTCAATGAGTTTTGTGTTCATAGCTGAAAAAATCTGGGGATATTTTATTTTACTTCAACAAGGCAACCTTCGATGATTATAACAAAACAACTAAGAGCGTGAAGCGAAGCTATCCCGTAGGGAATCGCCCGATCCAGTAAAATTCGGAGATAGCACAGATTTACTCCTCGAAGTCCACCTGCTTAACCAGCTCTAAAGGTATATCTAGCGCTTCTGCAATTTGCTCGTCGCTCAAGCCAAACTGCCGTAATTTATCAATTGTTTCAATCTTAGTTTGATTTTTGCTTTTCTGCTGCAAGTCGGGAGTTTCCGGCTGACTCAGATCGGGCGTAGGAGTAGAGGAATTAGAACAGTTGTTAATGTAGCTAATATTGCTACTATTTTTAATAGTAGTATTATTACCAAGATTTATATTCTGATTTATCTGTCTTTCTATAACGGATTCAAGATTACTTTTTTTTACTGGTTCGCCAAACACTTCAGATAACATTTGTAAAAGTTCGTGACTAGCCTTTTTAACGTGCTGGGAGCTATAACCATAAGTTTCTGCAATGTCAGCATATCTTTGACGATTCAGTATGCCTGCGATAATCCTCCGCTGCAAGTTATTTAGACGTTTACCTGTGTTGGTATAGACAGCTTCATCGACAAATTGCAATATCTGAGGACTGTCCATAGGTGGGATGGTGAGATAGGTATGGTTACTATACCAAACTTTTTCCCACTTTTTCCAACTTTTTGGGCCTCGCATCCCAATTTTAGGAAGTTCCCACTTTTTCCAACTTTTTTTACTTTACATTTTTTGTGCGATCGGTCTAGCATGGATAAACCGGACACAAGCATCTTACTAGAGTGTTTATTGACAGGTGCATAGTTGCGCCTCTGAGCTGAAATGGGTGTCTTCACATAGTCTCAACCATCAATTTTATAGGTATAATGAATGGCAACATCAAACCCCCTGGCAAGTAATCAGAACATCACTTTAGAGAGGAATAAAGTTATTACCATAACTAAAAGAACTGTTCGTTTTTCAAATGATGTCTACCAAACTCATAATATTACAGGTTTTAGTGAAGGAGAGGTAGAGATAGGAACGATTCCTTGGGGGATTATAGTTGCTCTTCTTTTAATGGGTTCAATTGCTGGTTTGGCAAACAGTGGAATAGGTTTGGCCTTAAGTTTGGCTGCAATTGGAGGTGCAGTTTGGAACTTTGTCAAGCCAAAACACTATGGATTGTTACTCACTTTCAATTCTGGTCATCAGACCCTTTTTGTGACAAATGATAAGCCCCATCTCAAGGAAAAAATTAACACTATATATGAGCTTATTGAGAAAGCAGAGAATAAAACTTACGAGTTATCTATATTGAACAGCACTGTTAGCGGTCAATTTATCATGGGTACTGACAATAGGATGTGATGCCTCAACAAAAAAACTTCAAAAAAGTAGGATTTTATAGGGGGATTGCTGTGTGAAGCACTGGTTCAGTTTTGATATTAAACAATATCACACAAAGTCTAGTAATTAATAAGGTAAAAAGAAATGACAAATTATTCTGCAAGAATCGACAATAGTAGTTTTGATGGCAACTTCATTCAAGGAGAGGGCAATCAAATAGGAGATAAAATTATATCTGAAAACAAGAAAACTCTAGCAGAAGCGGCTGCTGAGATTCAAACACTTCTCAAGCAGTTGGAACAAACTAATCCTACCGCTACTGAGGCTGAAAAAATTGTTTACGTTAATGATGAAACTACCCGTAGTTTCAAACGTCGCGTGGTGGGTGCGTTGCAGGCTGGCGGTGAAGCTGCGATCGAAGAGTTTTTAGACAATCCTTATGTCAATGTCGGGAAGGCGATCGTTAAAGGTTGGATAAAACCAGAATAGATTGTGGTGTGCCAGGAGCGATCGCCCTTACCAGACAAAAGTGCGATCGCCCGCAACTACCAAATCGTTTCAACGTAAGGAATATCCTATTCGTAAAAAACCCGGTTTCTTTCTAAAAAAAACATTGCCGCATCCTTGGCAATGGCTAAGCCACCCCAAAGCCCGTATATTCGCGCACATAGGTTGCTTGAAATCCCAAAATAATATCCTCCTTTGCCACACCCATAGCCACCAACTCGTGCGCGACTCGGATCTCCGTTGTATTCTGCTGCAACCAAATCTTGCCATCCTTAATATCCAAATGCAGCACACATCCATACACCCGCCGATGCCCATCCCAACCAACATTCGTCACCTGATAATGATCCCGCTGCGTATCAAAAAGCGTTTGGGATTCGATCTCACCATTGGAGATCGGAGTTGCCACATATTCAGTCAATAATGCTTGAATCGACTGACGATAATGCTCTAGCTTATCCATTGCACAATCACCTCATTCACTGGATCGTAAACAATGCGGTTAACTTGATGCCGCTCTACCGAGATTTGCAAAAATTCCCGCTGAAAAAAAGCTTCGTGCACCGCAACAGGAACTGCTAAATAAAGCTTGCGATCGGGTTCCTTAAGTTCTAAGGCAAGCCGATAATTCAGAAACTGTCCTAATGCCGCATGATAATCTGTAATCGGGGAGTCACCCAAAAATGTTTTAATTTCAACGGCGATTTTCTCTTCTCCCCGTTGTGCTGCCAGTAAGCGCTCTGCACCCAAATCAATTTCAAACTTTGCTCCACCTGTTTCCACCTTCAGCGGATCGTCGGTAATCACCCAATTCTCTTTCTGAAGGGCAATCTTAACAGATTCATGAAACAGGTCTCGTGCTGCCATTTTTCCCTTTTTTACACTTCAACTTTATTGTACTTCCCATCGCGTCTATCTGGAAAAGTGCGCGCCAGCGAAGCTATCCGGAAGGAAATCGCCCGTCAAATGCGATCGACCTTCTGAACAATAAGTCTATTCTGTGTTTGTAGATCGATCGACCTCACCCTCACCCTCATCCTCCAAAATCTCACCCAAATAGCGCTGCACAAACTCCCGCGCTGCATCTATATCGAGCAACTTTAACGCCACAACCATCTTCACAAGCGTCTCTCCAGTTGGATCGATCAGCTCGTTAAACCAACGATAGACAACAGAATTTCGCACACCCATTGCGCTCGCCAATTTGTTTTGGCTAATGCCATAGGTATTTAGTACATCTCTCAGAACTCGACCAGCTTTTCTCATGCACCCCATGATACCAAGGGATGCTCCAACCGTAAATCACTACATATGTGTAGTCATTGCGTTCTGATTAGTAATAACTACACAATATGTAGTGATTAGTTGATTTTGAAGATGAGGACTTCCCAATGGCTAAAGACTTTCTAACCGAACCGCCCAACGACACCCAACAAGACCCAGCTCCCACGGACGATCGAGAAAACCGGGAACCCGTGCGTATCATGGTTGTTGGCTCCCGCCAAGGCATAACCGCCGTAGTAAATTGGCTGGTGCGACTAGGTTTTGCCCAAATGGCAGACTGGAGCGACTTGCAGCGTGCACCGAATACGGGCCAGTGGATGCGCGTGCTGACAAAATGGTTGCAGAAGAATTGAGGCTACTGACGAGTAGGGCGATCGCATTTCCTAAACCTGATGTTTGGGAATCGTGCGATCGCCCGTCAATCGATTTTAGATTTTAGATTTTAGATTTTAGATTGACCCCACGGATAAATGCGGGGGCTTGAGGATTTTCGATTTTCGATTTTGGATTGATTCCACGGATAAATCACGTGGCGGGTACCACCTTTGAAATTCGCTTGTCAAGTTCGATCGACCTTCTAATACAATTAAAACCGCGAACGTTGAGGTTGCCATAACATTAGTAGTTGTAGCGGAACCTGCACCGCTAGAAACTAATGCTGACGGTGTGGTGCGAGTGGGTAAAACTCCCGTGACTTTAGATACCGTGATTGCAGTGTTGAAGCAGGGAACAACCGCAGAGGAAATCGTTTATCGTTATCCGTCGCGCTCTATTGGCTGATGTGTATGCCGCGATCGCTTTTTACCTCAATCATCAGCAGGAAGTCGAAACATATTTGCAGCTTCGACAGCAACAAGCACAACAGATCCGCAAGATGAATGAAGCAAGAGCTGCTGGCGATATTACCCCCCTGGTGGCAGTTTTTTCCTACTCGCCATGAAATCAAGTGTTACGATCGAGATAGCGATCGTTATTCCCGATTCTAACCATGACATTCATCAACCCCAAAACCGATTACGCCTTCAAAAAAATATTTGGCTCCTCAGAAAGCAAAGACATTCTCATCAGTTTTCTCAACGCCATGATTTACGATGGCAATCCTACCATTGAAGACTTGGAAATTATCAACCCCAACCTGCCGCCCAGAGTCGAAGGTTTGAAAGATACTTATTTAGATGTCAAAGCCAAACTCGCTGATGGTACCCTAGTCATTATTGAAATGCAGGTATTAAACGTAGAGTCTTTCGGCAAGAGAGTTTTGTACAACGCAGCCAAAACTTACGCCTTTCAATTGCAGAAAGGAGAAGGCTACCGAATGCTCAAACCCGTGATTGCATTAACACTGACTGATTTTGAGATGTTTCCAAATAGCGAACAGCTAATTTCGAGATTTATCTACAAAGAAGCAAGCACAAATCTCATCTATACCGATAATAACATCGAGTTGGTATTTGTAGAACTTCCTAAATTCACCAAAGAAGTAGACCAGCTAGAAACGCTTGCGGATAAATGGATATATTTCATGAAATATGCGAGGACGATAACGGATGTCCCGCCAGTAATGGATAGCGTTCCAGAGATTCATCAAGCCTTTGGCATCGCAAATCAAGTGAACTTAACCCCCGATGAATTGGCGGATCTCGAACGGCGAGAAATGTTTATTTACGACCAACAAGGAGCTATAATTAAAGCTGTTGAAGAAGGCAGACAAGAAGGCAGACAAGAAGGCAGACAAGAAGGCAGACAAGAAGAAAAACAGGCGATCGCACGGCAGTTACTCGATCGCCTAGATGACGCAACAATCGCTCAAATAACCGGACTTAGCGTTCAGGATGTGCAGAATTTGCGATCGGAATGAGATTTATTTCAAAAGGGCGATCGCCCATCAAGTCCCATTGCGCCGATGATAGAATCGAAATAGCGATCGTTATTCCCGATTCCCACCATGACATTCATCAACCCCAAAACCGATTACGCCTTCAAAAAAATATTTGGCTCCTCAGAAAGCAAAGACATTCTCATCAGTTTTCTCAACGCCATGATTTACGATGGCAATCCTACCATTGCAGACTTAGAAATTATCAACCCCAACCTGCCGCCCAGAGTCGAAGGTTTGAAAGATACTTATTTAGATGTCAAAGCCAAACTTGCCGATGGTACCCTAGTCATTATTGAAATGCAGGTATTAAACGTAGAGTCCTTCGGCAAGAGAGTTTTGTACAACGCAGCCAAAACTTACGCCTTTCAATTGCAGAAAGGAGAAGGCTACCGAATGCTCAAACCCGTGATTGCATTAACACTGACTGATTTTGAGATGTTTCCAAATAGCGAACAGCTAATTTCGAGATTTATCTACAAAGAAGCAAGCACAAATCTCTTCTATACCGATAATAACATCGAGTTGGTATTTGTAGAACTTCCTAAATTCACCAAAGAAGTAGACCAGCTAGAAACGCTTGCGGATAAATGGATATATTTCATGAAATATGCGAGGACGATAACGGATGTCCCGCCAGTAATGGATAGCGTTCCAGAGATTCATCAAGCCTTTGGCATCGCAAATCAAGTGAACTTAACCCCCGATGAATTGGCGGATCTCGAACGGCGAGAAATGTTTATTTATGACCAACAAGGAGCTATACTCCAAGCCGTTCAAGCAGAAAAGCTGGCGATCGCGCGGCAATTGCTCGATCGCCTGGATGATGCAACTATCAGTCAAACAACCGGACTCAGTATTGATGATGTGCGGAATTTGCGATCGCAATGAGATTTCTTTGCCAACAACAATCACAACTGCAAAGCCCCAGACACCTTAGCATTTTTAACACTTGAAATCCGAATCAAAGACCCTGATTTTACAGCAATCTTAGGTTTCCATTCATAAACCCCATCGCTAGTCGCGCGGTTGGCGATCGTTTCAACCGACTTATTCTCTTGATACAGCTCAATCTTGACCTCATCCTGAATATTGTCTCTCCACAAAATCAAATAAGGTTTATTTGCTTCCACCTGCACTTTTCCTGCTGGTTGAGCCACCAATATTTTTGGTGAAGCTGTCTGAGACTTTCTATTCCTAAATCCTAAATAGTGCGGCAGTTCCCGAGTGGCAATATTATTTGATTGAGGCAACATAATCTCCCCGATTTTAGGATTGAATAGATAAGTTGAGAGTCCGCCGTCGATCGTCACTATATCTCCTTTCACTCCGAATTCTCGCATTAACTTAGCTGCTGCGTCTAATGTCGCTTCATTAACAGTGATAATTGCCAGCAATTCGTTACCCTTGCGACCATCTTTGTCCAGCGTACCGATGACGTGATACCTATTTGCGGGATTTTTAGATATGAGTTTAGCTGGATGGTGCTTGTATTCGTAAGTAACAACTGCATTTTGTACTTGTTTTTGATTCAATGGCGTTCCGGTTTGCGGTTCGTAATTTGTGATATATGCTTCTCGATCGTTCCAGACCAAAGCTTTCAATCGAACATTTTTATACTGCCCATCTTTGGGTTTCTTGACGGGGCCGTAGATGCCGTTACCGCCAGTAATAACTTGACCGTTAAATTTGATAGGAAAAGATAGCTGCGTGCTGCGTTCGTATTGTTCAAAAAAAGAACAGTTAATCACGGAAAAAACACCGTTAGCGTAAAGCTTTTTGTATTCACCTGTAACTTCAGAGAATAACTTGCTCTTAAAGAAAGGACTGTAATATTTGTTTTCTCCATGATAATACAATCCTTTATTGAAAGCCATCCGATCGACCTCTCCAATTAGCTGGTCTATTTGCATTTTTTGGACGTTAATAACTTGCAAATAAGCCAGATTTCCGTTGGGTAGTTCTTTTTTGTACAACTCTGCACCATCTCTGGTATCCACAGGTTGAAAATAACTGACTGGGCTGGAAAGTTGTTCGATCGCAAAATGTGCAACTGCTGCCACAACAGCAACAGCAAAAATCATCAAAAAAAACGGCAAGATTTTTTTGAGTACGTTCATAAATATTAATTTGTTTCAAGACCACAAACCAAACTATCTTAAAAATAGCTTATACGCCGGATTTTGACTCTCATCCCCATACTGATAGCCCAGCGTATCCAAAAAAGCCTGCCATTCCTGCATCTCATCGGGCGGTACTTGAATTCCCACCACAATTCGCCCGTAATCGGCGCCGTTATTTCGATAGTGAAAAACGCTGATATTCCAGTTAGGGCTCATCGAACCGACAAACTTCATCAACGCACCCGGACGTTCGGGAAATTCAAAGCGATAAAACAATTCATGATCGGCCAGCATCGAACGCCCGCCCACCATATGCCGCACGTGCAATTTCGTTAATTCATCATCAGTTAAATCCAAAGTCTTGAATCCACAACCTTCAAAACTTGCCGCTATCTTCACCGCATCGGCACGGTTTTGAATTTGTACACCGATAAAAATATGTGCCTCTTTCTCATCTGCAATTCGATAGCTAAATTCAGTTAAATTGCGTTTGCCCAGACATTCGCAAAACCTGCGGAGACTTCCCGGTTGTTCGGGAATTGTGACTGCAAAAATGGCTTCGCGGCGTTCGCCAAACTCAGCTCTTTCTGCTACAAAACGCAGCCGATCGAAATTCATGTTCGCGCCGCAAGCAACAGCAATTAATGTTTGTCCTGCGATTTGTTCCCGTTCCACGTAAGCTTTCGCACCTGCGATCGCCAAAGCACCAGCAGGTTCTAAGATCGATCGCGTATCTTCAAAAACATCCTTAATCGCCGCGCAAACATCATCCGTATCCACCAAAATAATCTCATCCACATACTCCTGACACAGCCGAAAAGTTTCCTCCCCCACTTCCCGCACAGCAACGCCATCAGCAAATAAACCCACCTGCGACAAACGCACCCGTTTACCCGCTTTCAGCGATTGATTCATTGCATCGGAATCGATGGGTTCGACGCCAATAATCTTAATTTCCGGCCGCAACCGCTTGACATAGGCCCCAATTCCCGAAATCAATCCGCCGCCGCCAATAGCCACAAAAATCGCGTGAATTGGTTTTTGATGTTGCCGCAGAATTTCCATGCCGATCGTACCCTGTCCCGCAATTACGTGCGGGTCATCAAAAGGGTGAATAAAAGTTAAACCTTTTTCCGCCTCTAATTGGCGCGCAAAGGCGTAGGCATCGTCGTAGGTATCCCCATGCAAAACTACCTCTCCACCCCGGGATATCACCGCATTTACCTTCACCTGCGGCGTCGTTACGGGCATGACGATAATCGCGCGAGTTCCCAGGTGGCGGGCGGCGAGGGCGACTCCTTGGGCGTGGTTGCCGGCGGAAGCTGCAATGACACCTTGTGCTAGCAAATCCGGCGACAGTTGCGCCATTTTGTTATACGCACCCCGCAGCTTGAAGGAAAACACCGACTGCATATCCTCTCGCTTCAGCAAAAGTTTATTGTTGAGCCGTGCTGATAGATTCGGGGCTACTTCTAGGGCTGTTTCTTGAGCAACATCGTAGACGCGGGCGGTGAGGATTTGTACCAGGTAATCGCAAAGCATGGGGTTAGCAGGTTGGTTGATGCCGGATGGTGGGATAATTGTACGGCACTTGTGTTAGTATTTTGCGGGGAATTGGCGATCCTCTTCGAGGGCTTTCCTTCGGATCGCTTCGCTAACGCTAACGGGCGATTAAGAGCCCGATAGCTTCGCTTCACGCAAGTTTTCAATAATAACTTATCGCTTTGGGAACATAAGGAGCCTGAAGACTATGAATAATATTTCATTTTTGCCGTTTCCCAGGTTATAAAATCCAGTTTGTGAGCGTATTAGTCCGTAATCCTTGATTTAGTATGTAAATTCATGAACGTACAAATTACAGATTTGCGTGCGGTTGACGAGCCAAAAATTCAACAGGTAGCTAGATTAATAGTTGAAGGTTTTAAAGAGCATTGGCCCGATGCTTGGCCCGATCTAAAATCTGCTTTGCAAGAAGTGCAAGAATCTTTAGGAGCCGATCGCATCAGTCGAATTGCTGTCGGCGACAGCAATCAAGTTTTGGGATGGATTGGCGGGATTAAACAGTATGACGGTAATGTTTGGGAACTGCACCCGCTGGTAGTGAGAACAGAATTTCGCAGACAAGGAATTGGTCGATCGCTCGTAGCTGATTTAGCCACAGAAGCTAAAAACCGGGGAGGGATCGTGCTGTGGGTGGGTACCGACGACGAAGACAATCAAACCACTCTTTCAGGCATCAATCTTTATCCTAACGTTTGGGAACACATCGCCAAAATTAGAAATTTGCGCGGTCATCCCTACGAATTTTATCAAAAAATGGGTTTTGCGATCGTGGGAGTGATGCCCGACGCGAACGGAATTGGCAAGCCAGATATTTTCATGGCAAAGCGGTTGTAAAGTTTAATGTAGGTTCTAAATTTACTGACAGGTGGCTTGCCAATCCAACACTTAGCAAAATTAGTGGTTGAAAGTTTCCCAGAAAATCGGTCTAGTCTGGACGTGCGAACCCCGTTCGAGGGTCGCTAATAAACAAACCCAGAACTAACGAATCCATCACCGTATCCCAGACAGGAGTCAAACGCTCTGCATCGTCAACCCAGTAATCAAAAGTAATCAAACACTGAACATTAGAACCCAATCCAATACAGATTCGCGAATAAGCTTCCCGCTGTTCTGGAGGGTCGATAAACTTAAATTCAGTCCAAACAATGCGGGCAGTTTGCCGCTTTAATTGGATAATGTCCCCAGGAGCGATCGGATTTCGCGTATCATCTTCAACCACCTTCTGTAATAGCGGCACCAGCGGAAAATCTGCCCAGTTACCAGGTGGTAGCAAATTAAACGAAACCTCCAAACAACAATCATCATCCGGCGGCTTTTTATCCGTAAACCGGAACGACTTAGTATCCGGTTCAAAATGCCAATCTTCCGGGACATCAAAGCGGACTGCACCTCTTCCTGCTACAAAAATTCGAGTTCCAGGCTTTGACTTCCAATTGTGGTCTTCTTTGAGCTCTAGGGTTTCCTTGAGCCATTCTTGCTTTTTGCGCTTAGACATAAACAGAACACCAAATTGCTGCTAATGTGTAGTTTTAGACCTTGCAAACACATTTTAACTCTATTTTGCTCGCCGTTTGCTCAAATATAACAATTCTTACACAAATTATAAAGTCCTCTCTTCTCTATTCCTCTGTGTTCTCTGCGCCTCTGCGGTAAAAAATAATTCCTTTCACAATTAGCTAACTTTTATTTTTCACTCTTGGGAATCACATACCTAATTCCGCCTTTATTCCCAGCCGCATCGCCATTGTAACGGGGGATAACATGAATAGCCGTGTGAGTGCGACTTTGACCAGCCTGTTTATTAATATTTATTCCCACATTAAACCCGTCAGGATGAAACTTTTTACTTAACATTTCTTGCACCTTATTAGCCATAAACCAGCAAGCCGATTGCTCTCGAAACGGCAGTTCAAAATAATTGGCAACGTGACGCTTGGGGATGATTAAAACATGACCTTTGCTGGCTGGATAACCGTCAAATATCGCATAAGCTGTTGCTGATTCAGTTAGCAAAATTAGGTTTTTATACGGATTGCAGAATATGCAGTTATTAGTAGAATTTCTTTGATGGTTGTAATGCACGTATTTGTATATTTCGCAATACTCATCTAGGTGAACTGGCTTAAATGGAAGTTTGACAATGCACTGATATGTAGGTTTTTTGTGGACATAATGTTCTCGAAAGCCTTCTTTTTTGATATCCCTTCTCACCGCAAAATACGCATGCCCTCCCGGTTTCAACAGGTGCGACACTTCCATCAGGACATTAGCTTGTTCTTCAGGAAACAAAACATTCAAAACATAAAAGCAAATGATTGTGTCGAATTTATCTTCGGGGAATTCCGGGAAATAATAAGGGTCATAACCCGTAATATCGAAGCCTTTTTGCTGCAACAATCTCACATCGCTGCCCAAGCCGCACCCAAAATCTAAGACTTTGCCTTGCAGCAAGTTTTTATCCAATAAAAATCTTGCCGGAAATGACAGATAAATTCTTTCGATTGCCGTCAGGTGGCTGAATTTATTTTGTTGCTTTTTCATGCCGGCATAAATTTGATTTCAATTGTGGTTTTTAGTCTTTGCGTAAAGGTTTTGTTAAAATTCCGAGAATTTTGTCAACTTCGTTAATATAATAATCGTTCAAGTCAATAAAAGCTGTTTGATTTACCAATTTGAGGAACTTCCAAGCATTTCCCGTGGTAACACCTCCGTAAATCGCCTCAATTTCATCATTTTGCTGTTGATTGAATCGCTGGGCTCCCAACATTTCAGCAATACACTGTCCTAATCCGTTTTTGATGTTTTCATTTTTGGCTTCTACTAAGGTGACAACTGGTGTTCGGATTTCGTACAAATCGCTGGATGCGGTGAGGATATAATCGCAATAGCCGCTAAGTCCGCTTTCTGGATCTGGGTTAAATTCTGTACCGGAAAAAAAGCCTATTTGGAAGTTTAAAATGCGCCGTACTTCTAATAATACGGGAGCAATAATTAACTCGGATCGAGCTTTTTCAGTATTGATAGCATTGGCGAGAGGGATATATTCTGCTAGGGTTGTTTTGAGATAGTCGCTAGGTGCAATTGATTCTACATCTGCAAACAAAACTGTTTTTTCATTAACAGTGAGGTTAAATGCTGCACGCACTTTGGTGATGGTAGTAAATTCACTATATGACATTTTAAAAGTCCTTAAATTAACTACAAATTACCGAGGCTACTTGAGATTTTACCATTATTGCAGTTTGGCGATCGCCCCTTTTTCCACCAACACCTTACCCGTCACCAAATCCCGCACCGTCGCCAACAAAACCCGCCTCTGGTCCACCTCAAAACTCACCGAAACCCTGTCAATTCCCAATACCCCGGGCGGATTCAAATGCGCTACGCAAACCTGCTGGTGGTGGCTTTCCAGAGACCGAAAATCCGTCTGTTTGTTGAGCAAGCTGCTCGTCATTTGCCCTTTTTCATTAAAAATAACCTCCGCTTGCGATACCTCCGCAACTTCCCCAATATCTAACCGAATTTCCCTTTGCCCTTCAATTGCCACTTGCAGCGTCAACTCTTCGGAACTTTGACAGGGATACTTCATTTCCTTGCTAAATATCGGCGAATAATCATAAGCTTTAGCATAAGGTTCCCAGAGGCGAATTGCATAGCTGTGGCGCAAATAATCGTCAACACTCGCTAATTGTGTCAACGCTAAAGCACCGTGCGCTACAGCTTCAAAAGGCTTGTCTGTTTTGACTTTTTGCCGCCCAAAATACGAAACCACTAAATTAGATACAGCCGGAATTAGAGAAGTTCCTCCTACCAGCAAAACCTGTTCGATATCTGCTTTGCAGATACCTTTTCCCTGTGCAATGCTCAGCACTTCATCTAAAGCTTGTCGCAACTGTTCTAACAACTGCCTAGATTCCAGAATTTCCTCAAGCTTCTCTCGGTTTAGCTGCAAGTCGTAAGACATAAAATTTTCATCGTCCAACCAACTTTCCTTAGCCTCATTAACTTGAGAAAGTTGAATCTTTAATCTTTCCGCTATTTCTAATAAATTTTGCCAGCCAACTGGGCCGACTTCTGCCCGCGACGAACCAATTTGCCGCAAATAATCTTCCACAATCCAGATGTCAATATCTTCGCCGCCGACATAAGCATCGGATTTTGCCAACACTTCGGCACGCACCCCCCCCAGCCCCCCCTTGTCAAAGGGGGGAGCGAGATTTCTCTCCCCCAAGCTTCGGGGGGGAGCGAGATTTCTCTCCCCCAAGCTTCGGGGGGGAGCGAGATTTCTCCCCCCCTTGGTAAGGGGGGGTAAGGGGGGAGTTACAGCAGTACGAACTAAACTTAAATCTAAAGTTCCCCCGCCAAAATCAACTACTAAAACTAGAGAGCCGGGGCGTTTTACTGCATATCCCAGGGCGGCGGCTGTGGATTCATCTATTACCTGAATTTCCGCAACTCCCAAATTTTCTCCTAAGTCGCGAAACCAATCTAGATATCGCTCAAATGCTCCGACTGGTACTGTAAAAATTACTTTTTCTGGCTGTATATTTTGTAAATATAATTGTTTCCAAATAGTTTTGATAAAATGTTCTGCTACTGATTCGGCTGTGTAGGTGTCGCCGTCGATATTGCGGGGGGGCGGCTGAAAGTCGGCAGCTAAATTGCGTTTAAAAGCTTTGAATAAACGGTCGGGCTGGGATTGCCCCAAACGCTGCGATCGCACTTTTTCTCCCACCAGCAACTCTCCCGCCTTGTTCACAAAAACTAAAGTCGGCACTACAGATATTTCTCGAACATCTCCGCTCAAATTCTTCGTTTTAAAAATGCGGGACATCTCGCCCAATCTCAAAGTTTCTGGTGTTTGCGTATCCGGGTTGAGAATGCAGACAACCGTGTTGCTGGTGCCGAAGTCAATTGCAAGTATAGTCATGGTGATTTTAGATTTTAGATTTTAGATTTTAGATTTAATTTTTCATGCGGCCCTGGGTGGTGCAGCTAAGTTTATAGGACTTACGCATCTACTCTATTTGTAGGGTCGCATTGCGCCCCTTACTTAATTTTTTATGCCACCTGGAAGGGTGCGGCTAACTTTAGCAGGAGTAATAATTCGCTCTCCCTCCCGATAGCCGACAAACCGAATATAAACTAATTCTCCTTCTGTTATATCCTCAACATCCGGCTGGTGCAACTGCGGATTGTAAGCAGTTTGTTCCCAGGCAGAACCGATTGTTTGAAAATCCCAGCTTGACAAGAGATTTTCTAAGGGAGTAAACAAAGCTGAGAGATTTTTGGCGGGCATATCCGGCTTGGCTTCTGCCATTTTGCGGGCGGCGGGATAGTTAGTTAACAAAGTTTGCAACTGTTCAAAGGTAGCGCGGCGAAAATCGGCAGTTAGTTGAGCTTTTTGCTGCTGCAGTTCTTCTCGCAGCCGGAAACACTGCTGCCTCAATTCTTCAATTTCGGTGGGATTAGTTGTGATTGTAGCCGATATTGGCAGCGCGCTCAAAGTGCGATCGAACTCTTGAAAATTCAAATTCAGCACTGTTGCCAGTCGCCTCAGTTGGTCTAGCGTGAGTTTTCCCACGTCTCCCTGCCGCACTAAACGCACCGCGTAGCGACTTAAGCCTGCTTTTGCGCCTAAATCTTGCCAATCGAGAATGTCTAGTTGATTCATGCGTTCCCGCAGAATTGTATCGTACTTAAACTCGATCGCATCTCCCGCCTCAGATGCAGCATAAAGGTAGACTAAAATTAGAAAAATGCCCCCGACACCTAGTGCGATGCTGAAGGCAGGCACTGTTGTTACATCAACTGTTGCACCGACGAGATCAAACATCTTTAACTCTTCTAAACTTGTTTTAAAGTCTGCGTTTGTTCAACGACCAAATTTTCTTCGCCTTGGTAGTATTCTGGCAGCAAGTCTTGAGATTCTACTTTTCCGAGGGCTTTTTCAATTCCCGCAGTGGTTTCGGTGCAACTCGAACCTGTGGCGTTGAGGACGGTTTCGGTAATTTTACCGTCTTTGCCGATGCGGTATTCTATTTGGCGGTATTCTGCCATAATTCTTCCTCTTCGTTTAATGCTTGAGTGTTGACTGTTGAGTGTTGAGTTATATTATAGATTCTATTTACCAATTATTCTAATGAATTTTTGTAGCGACAATGCAACCGGGGTTTCGCCGGAGATTATGGCTGCGATAGCAGCGGCTAATTGCGGTGCTGCGATGTCTTACGGAGATGATGAATATACGCAGCGTTTGCAAGTTAAATTTTCGGACTTGTTCGAGACATCGGTGACTGTTTTTCCTGTAGCAACCGGTTCCGCTGCTAATGCTCTGGCCCTTGCGGTTGTGACTCCTCCTTACGGGGCTGTTTACTGTCACGGGGAATCTCATATTAATGTAGATGAATGCGGCGCGCCGGAGTTTTTTACAGGCGGTGCAAAGTTAGTGACAGTAACAGGAAATCATGCTAAAATAGAGGCAGAGACTTTAGGAAAAATGCTCGATCGCGCTGGTGCAGGTGTCGTCCATCACGTACAACCCGCAGCCGTCAGCATCACTCAAGCAACGGAAGCCGGCACAGTCTACAATCCAGCGGAAATTTCCCACATTTCGGAAGTGGTTCGCGCTCATAATTTGCACCTGCACATGGATGGAGCCCGCTTTGCCAATGCTGTTATCAGTTTGGGCTGTTCTCCGGCGGATGTCACTTGGCGCGCAGGTGTGGATATTCTATCGTTTGGAGCGACAAAAAACGGCGCGATGGGTGCGGAAGCTGTGGTTTTTTTTAATCGAGAATTAGCAAAGACTTTCCCTTTTTACCGCAAGCGCAGCGGGCATCTTTTCTCGAAAATGCGGTTTTTGTCGGCGCAGTTGGAAGCGTATATAACGGATGATTTGTGGCTGAACAATGCGGCTCATGCAAATAATATGGCAGCCAACTTAGCCCAAGGTTTGGCAGGAGTTGAGGGAGCGAATTTTTGCCATCGGGTTGAAGCCAACGAGATTTTTATTCAACTTCCAGACTCGGTAATTACAGCGGTTCTAGCTGAGGGTTTTCTGTTTTATCGGTGGGATAAATGTACGGTTAGACTGGTAACGACTTTTAATACTCTGGAAGCGGATGTTATTGCTTTGGTGGAAGCGGTTAAACGAAACAGTGATTATTTCGTAGGGGCGGGTTTTACGAATAATATCTGACCAGTACGAAAAATCTAGATCAACCCGCCCCCCACAACAAATAACCCACATCAACATTAAATTTGAATCGAATGCGGAAAATGTATATTGTGATTTTTCGTTGGGTGGGGGCGGGTTTGAGAGATTGTTGGTTATTTGCAATTATTGTTTGTAAAACCCGCCCCTACCGTTTAAATATCAAAAATCTCTGCGAGGATTTCTCCTTGGGTGGGGGCGGGTTTGAGAGATTGTTGGTTATTTACAATTATTGTTTGTGAAACCCGCCCCTACCGTTTAATGGATTCAGGAATCGGTTCTGCAACTGCGGCTAGGTCGGGTTCAACTGCTTCGAGGTGTGCTTCTAAAAGCGCAAGATTTCTCATGTTTGATTTATAAAAAGCATCGAAGATATCTCCGACTAAAGGTACTGAACCCAGAACGGCTTCTAGACCGATATTGTAAATCATTTTCCCTAGAGTTTTTTGGGGGATGTTGAATTGAGTTGCTAAGTAAATTAGGTATGCGGAAAACGCGGTATCTACGATATCCCCAGCACCCGGAACTAAACCGATAATGGGATCTAAACCAATGCGAAATTTAGTGCCGGGGATGCCAATGGCGGTATCCATCAGGCGGCTGAGTTTGCGGATGCGGTTGAGGGTGGCGAGACGCTCTATTTTGTTCATATTATTATTGTTGGATTAGGTTGAAAAACTGACATCAGTCGGAAGATGGAAAAAAACCATCTAGAAACCGCTCATTTTCGCTCTTCGCTAATATGCTTAATTCCCCATTCGTGCATACTATCAATAATCGGTTTGAGACTTTCGCCCACAGGCGTTAGCGAATATTCAACTTTCGGCGGAACTTGCAGGTAAATTTCCCGGTGCACAATCCCGTCTGATTCCATTTCGCGCAGTTGCTGCGTCAGCATTTTCTGAGTAATGCCGTTGACAGATCGTTGCAGCTCGTTAAAACGCTTCACTCCTTGAAACAACTCCCGCAGAATCAAGACTTTCCAGCGCCCGCCAATCACCTCTAGAGTTCGTTCTACAGGGCAATTTGCTCGATCGACTTTTACTTCTTGGACTTGCATAGTATCTTTTTGGTAAGTACCGTACTTTTAAGTGCGTACTACCCATAATAACTTAACTCGGTTTAAAATAAAAACATCACAGAAACACCCGATAAATTTCACTGAGGATTCAGAAAATGATTACCGTTAGAAAAAGTGAAGCAAGAGGACACGCTAATCACGGTTGGCTGGACAGTTACCACACATTTTCTTTTGCTGGCTATTACGATCCAAATTATATGAATTTTCGCTCTTTGCGGGTAATTAATGAGGATGTCGTTAGCCCTGGCAGAGGTTTCGGCACTCACGGGCACAGCGACATGGAAATCATTACTTATGTACTGGAAGGAGCATTAGAACACAAGGACAGTTTGGGTACTGGTGCAGTGATTAAACCCGGTGAAGTGCAGCGGATGACTGCGGGTACGGGCATCCAGCACAGCGAGTTCAATCACTCGCAAACAGACCCGGTTCATTTGCTGCAAATCTGGCTTTTACCCGATACAAAAGGCTTATCACCCAGTTACGAGCAGCGGGATTTTCCCCTAGCAGAAAGGCGCGGAAAACTGCGCTTAGTGGCGGCGCGAGATGCGAGAGATGGTGCTGTGAAAGTGCATCAAGATGTGGATTTGTATGCGGCTGTTTTGGATAAAAACTCGCGGGTTTCTCATGCTTTGGGGCCGAATCGCCATGCTTGGGTGCAAGTTGCTCGCGGCTCGGTTTTGCTCAACGGTTTGGCTTTAGAAAATGGCGACGCTGCGGCGGTTAGCGATGAGGCTGAGGTGGTGATTGACGCGGCGGAAGATGCGGAATTTTTGCTGTTTGATTTAGCATAAACTTCCGCACCCTACATACTCGGTAAGGTGCGCATTGCGCACCCTACTTAGTATGGGTTACTTCTTAGGAAATAAGTAAATAGGAGGAAGACAGTAAATTTTATTTGTGGTATTTTTGCTAAGGTTAAGTGTTTAGGATAAATTTTTATGCAACAAAACCCGCTCGCCAGAAAGCATCTTGTTTGGAGCCTGATCACTGGTTTAGGAGTCGGCGCCATCGCAGGCGCACCCCTCGGCTGGATGGCTAATGGGTATTATTCCGACCAGCGTATGGCTCAAAGTATCGTTTGCCGAGAAAAAAATAGAGATAAGCCAGTTGCTATGGTTGAGTCTATTTGTGGTCCCCGATTCTAAATTTTTCTGCTAGCCAGAGGGCTGTGTCAAATATTTTTAGGCTTGTGCGAATGTCGAAAGTTCGATCGCGCAGGCGTTTTAGCGTTGTCAACCCTCCAGATGCCACAAACCGGAAAAGTTATCCGTCAGTTGATATGTGGGTATGTTAAATTTACACAATAATGAATTACAGCAGAACAATTCCGGCTATTTTGAGTGCTACGATCGCCCTGAGTTCGATCGCCCTCATCCCACTGACATCACCTCAAATTGCCCTCGCATTAACCGCCGACAAAGTTAAAACCGTCGCTAAAGAAATTACTGTTCGCATCCAGGGGCCAAAAGGCGGTTCGGGAGTAATTTTAGAAAAACAGGGCAGCACATACTATATTCTCACAAACTGGCACGTTGTCGATAAAGCCGGCGATTACCAGGTTGTAACTCCGGACGGCAAAGCTCACTCTGTATACTACAGCCTCGTGCGGCGAGTGCCGGGGATGGATTTAGCGGTCGTGCCCTTCAGCAGCACTCAAAGCTACCCCCTGGCTCAATTAGCCAATTCCGCAGCAACTAAGGGAAACAAGGCTTATGTGGCCGGCTGGCCGATATCCGGCGGTTCTCTGAGACAGCCGATTTTCATCGCCACGGAAGGTCAGCTTACCGGCCGCCAAACTCCCTGGAACGGTTATACTTTGGTATACAATAACTTAGTGAGAGCGGGCATGAGCGGCGGGCCGGTACTCGATGACGCGGGGCGACTTGTTGCAATTAACGGCATTGTCAGGTTAGAGGATAACTCTGATAAAATCGTGGCGGCGGGGATAGAAATTAATACTTTCATGAAATGGCGATCGACTATTTCGCTGCCAGTAGTTCCCCAATCTCCTACTGCCGGAAACCCTAAAACTCCAGCGAATAATGCGCCCCGCAGGCCAGCAAGTGCGATCGCTTTTGCTGCTACAAATACCCTCAAAGGACCTTCGGAAGTTGTCAGTTCCGTTGCCCTAGCTTCAACTTATTTTGCCACAGGAAATAGCAACGGCACAATCTCTGTTTGGAATTTTCCCGGCGGGCAATTAAAAACTACCCTGCAAGGACACACGGAAGCCGTAAACGCACTGGGCGCGAGTGCGGATGGCAAGGTGTTAGCTAGCGGCAGCGACGACAAAACTGTGAAAATTTGGAATTTAGAAACTGGCGCGGTTGTACGCACTTTGAGCGGGCATTCCAATGCAGTTTCGAGCGTTGCCGTCAGTCCCGACGGTCAATTTGTAGCCAGCGGCAGTTGGGACAAAACGATTAAGATTTGGAATGCGAAAACGGGGGAATTGCTGCGGACTTTGACCGGGCATTCGGGCTTAGTGAATGCTGTGGCGATCGCACCCACCCCTCCAATTCCCCCCCTTGGCAAGGGGGGGCTAGGGGGGGTTTTAGCTAGCGGCAGCAAAGATGGTTCAATTAGGTTGTGGAATTTAGCTACAGGTCAAGCAATTCGCACGATTGGCGGCAAAAACTTGGCTGTTTTGTCGCTAGCTTTTACTCCCGACGGCAAAAGTTTAGCGGCGGGAAGCAGCAATGGCACTGTTGGGTTGTGGAATGCCGGAAACGGGCAGTTAATTCGGCGTTTAAGCGGGCATACTGACGGGGTTTGGTCGGTGGCTTTCAGTCGGGATGGCACTACGCTGGTTACTGGGAGTTGGGATAAGAGTGTGAGGCTTTGGGATGTGCGATCGGGGGATTTGAGGGGGAATTTGAGCGGGCATTCTGGCTATGTTAGTGCTGTGGCGATTAGTGCAGATGGCAAGACTATTGTTAGTGCGGGTTGGTTGGGGGAAATTAAGATTTGGAAAAGGAGTTGAGATTTTTTTTTACGAACCGCGAAGGCGCGAAGGGCGCGAAGGAGGAGAAGAAAGAGGGCGGTTTAAGTTTAATTGAGTGGTGTTATACGATCGAGATATTTGGGATAAAAAAATGAGTGGACTAAAGACTAAATTGCCAACTGATATCTGGGTAGCAGCAACATGGGAAGAATTCATCGCGATGGCAGATGACCCAGCTTACAGTAAAGCCAAATGCTATTACCGCAACGGACAAATGAGGATTGAAACTATGTCGGTAGGGCCCGATCATTCACGAGATAATGCGATCGCACTTTTCGCAATTAATCTATTTTGTACTATTAAAGGTATTTCTCTTAACGGATTGGATAACTGTAGCTACCGGAAAACTGGAGTGCGAGAGTGTCAACCGGATGTATCATACTATATTGGAGAAAGAGCGCAATTAGCACCGAGTGGAAGTTCGATCGCAAGTCTTGACGTTACCCCACCGCCAGATTTGGTCATAGAAGTTGCTGACTCAACTTTGGCTGATGATATCGGTGAAAAACGGTTGCTTTATGAAGAGTTAAAAGTCGCTGAATATTGGGTACTAGACGTGCAGAAATCTCAAATTATTGCCTTTGCTATTATTGCTGATAATGGCAGTCGGCGGATCGTTCAATCGGAAGTTTTGCCGGGATTAACTATTGCTGTGTTGGAAGAGGCTTTGCGGCGGAGTCGCACTGAAGATCAAGCACAGGTAGGGGCTTGGTTGTTGGCTCAATTTCAGCAGCAGTAATCCAAATAGAAAGCGATCGCCCTCTCTGCAAAAAAGCGCGATTGTCCAACCTACTTTATCTTAACTGCCCAAGCTAAACTACTAAATCTTCGATCGTGAACTTCAATAAGTCGCACAGGGCTTTCATCTGTGCTGGGTATAGCTTGGGGACGTGTCTGTCTGTCTCCCAGTTGATGACCGTTGACTGCACAACTTTACACGCTCTTGCCACTTGTATGCGAGTTAAATTTAAACTTTCGCGTCGTATTCTTAGCTTTTGCCCCAGCGTCATTATCTATCCCTCATTCAGTTGACTGTATGTATTCAGTTGACTGTATACAGTCAACTGAATATCTACAGTCAGTTGACTATATTTAGTTGATTATTTTAAACAATTTTTGTAAATAACTATTGACTCGATATAAAAAACTTGGTAGAAATAATGCTTATAAATAACCTAATTTCTCTAGCCTTCTATGGAATTAGGAACCCTGGATACCCAGCCTGAAAAAAGTCAAAAGCCAGTCCGCGCCCTCGACAAGCATTGAACTGGCTTTGGCTCCAACACTATAAGTGGAGACAAACTTAATTATGCCTTATAAAGACCGCCTCAACAAGTGGTTGGTTGTTCGCCTGCTTCCCAATATGCAGCGAATCACTGTAGCCCATTTCTTGAGACATTCCGATGCTGACGGCTATCTGCGGATTATCCGGCAGTTAATCCCCAATGCTCAATTTGTGATTGTTTTTAATGCCGAACTCAACCGAGAAGCAGCCCCGCGTCTGTAGCGAAGGCAGCTAGTTGAGGGTTCGGTCAGGCACAGACTCTACTGGTAGGGTGCGTCAGTTGGTAGCGATTCGATGCACATCGGCTAATCTTTTCCGCGCTCCGCACCCTACTACTAGCGTCTCGCTTCAAAGTAAGATCGACACTTATGATAGATTTGGTTCTTGCAGGACTACACTGGAAGACAAAATCACATTAAGATTTGCGCCATAAATTCGATCGACCGGCTGTGATGACAGGGTAAGGCGCACAGCGCGCAACTGGTAAAGTCAATCTAAAATCTAAAATCGCGTGACTTCTGACAAATGATTGAAGTAGAACACTTAAGCAAAACTTACGGTTCGACCGCAGCGATCGCGGACGTGTCTTTTTCGGTCGAATCAGGAGAAATTCTGGGTTTTTTGGGACCCAACGGTGCCGGCAAAACCACAACCATGCGGATTTTGTCGGGATATTTGCCGGCATCCAGCGGTACGGCCCGCATCGCCGGCCTCGACGTTCACGAAAACTCGATGGGAGTCAGACAGCGCATCGGCTATCTGCCGGAAAACCCGCCACTTTATCCAGAAATGACTGTGGAAGGGTTTCTGTTTTTTGTGGCCAGGATTAAGCAAGTGTCGGCGGGCGACCGCGCGCGACAAGTTACCTCCGCGATCGAACGCTGCGGCCTGGTTGATAAACGCAAAGTTTTAATCCGCAAGCTTTCTAAAGGATTTCGTCAGCGCGTTGGTATCGCTCAGGCGATCGTCCACGACCCGCCCGTCATTATCTTAGACGAACCAACCGTCGGGCTCGACCCCCGACAAATCATCGAAGTCCGCAATTTAATCAAAAGTCTTGGCGGCCAGCACACAATCATCCTTTCCACGCACATCCTGCCGGAAGTCAGCATGACTTGCAACCGCGTTACCATCATCAATCGCGGTAAAATCGCCGCTGCGGGTACTCCCGACAATTTGATGGGAGAGTTGGCCCTCTCCGAGGGTTACGATCTCGAAGTTGAAGGCGAGGCGGATTTGGTAAACAGTCTGCTGTTGCCTTCTTTGGACAATTTGCCGGGAGTTCGATCGGTCGAATTGATTCCCAGCCAGCAATTTTTAGTGAGTCGCTACCGCCTGCGGGCGTTGTGCGAACCGGAAACAGAACCGGGACGAGAAATTGCAGCAGCTATCATCGCCTCTGGATTTGGACTCTGCGAAATGCGCCGCTCTCGCGCTACTCTGGAAGATGTGTTTTTAAGGCTGACAGCGGCTGAAAAGAAACCCGAAGAAAATCTGGTTCACAGCGAACCGGAGGTCGCTCGAAATCTGCAAGAAGCAGCAGAAATTCAAGACTCGATCGCGGATGCTCATCAATCCCAATCGCAACCGACGATCGCGGATGCTCATCAATCAGAATCCCAACCGATTGTGGAATATCTGCCAGTTTCACATAGGCAAGAGTCGATCGAGTATCCTCAACCAGAATCAGAAGCAGTTACAGAAACCGTAGAGTCGATCGAACATCCTCAACCAGAACCGATTGTCGAAACTCTAGAAATTTCAGATACGCAAGAGTCGATCGAACATCCTCAACCAGAACCGATTGTCGAAACTCTAGAAATTTCAGATACGCAAGAGTCGATCGAGCATCCTCAACCAGAACCGATTGTCGAAAATCTGGAAGTTTCAGATACGCAAGAGTCGCTAGAACATCCTCAACCAGAACCGATTGTCGAAACTCTCCTCGTTGTCGAAACAGTAGAGTCCCTCGAAAATCCTCAACCAGAACCGATTGTCGAAAGCCAAGAGTCGCTCGACTATTCTCAACCAGAATCCGAACCAATTGCAGAAACACCAGAGGAAATAAGCGATTTAGAACCAGGAATGCAACCAGTGGCAGCTTTTCTGGAAATTGTACAAAGACAAGAGTCGATCGAAAATCCTCAACCAGAACCGGTTGTCGAAAATCTGCTCGTTGTCGAAACAGTAGAGTCCCTAGAACATCCTCAACCAGAACCGGTTGTTGAAACAGTAGAGTTCCTAGAACATCCTCAACCAGAACCGATTGTCGAAAATCTGCTCGTTGTCGAAACAGTAGAGTCCCTAGAACATCCTCAACCAGAACCGGTTGTCGAAAATCTGCTCGTTGTCGAAACAGTAGAGTCCCTAGAACATCCTCAACCAGAA